>JAHELA010000040.1 GCA_024644425.1 Nitrosomonadaceae bacterium | reverse complement strand
GATTCGGGTAGAAGGAGAGAGTTTGGAGTTAATCCTTCGGTTTCCAAATAAGAGATTGGAATGTAACATCGTCCACGCCTCAAATCCTTTGCTATATCTTTTACTATATTAGTTAGTTGTAGGCCTTTGCCAAAATGTACGCTGGCTTCACTCATTTTCTCCACGTTCCAATATGATAATGAAGGTAGGTGAGCACACATAAGGTCCGTCCAGTATTCTCCTACACATCCAGCAACATAGTATGTGTAACGATCAAGTTCTTCGGATGTGTTCAGTGGTTTTGGATTTTCTGCATTACCACCCTGAAACATTTCCAAATCCATCTCCATTCCCTTAGTAAGAGTTGTCATAAGACGCCGAATACGAGTCTGATCAGCAAGCTCGCATTCTAGATAGATTCGGAAACATTCTTCTAATCGTTCAAGAAGTATTCGCTCAGCTGGAAGTGCCTGTTGTGAGCTTAATGCAGCTTGAATAGACTGAACAATTTGCCAGTCTATGGCATCCATAGTAAAAAGTTTCTGGAAGTCCTTTAGATAAATAATGCGTTCAGATTGTGTAATTAAATCAGTGTCAGCAATGGTGTCGGCTGCGCGAGCAAAAAGATAGGCCAGCCCTACTTGAGTACGTACTGATGCCGGCAGTATTGCAAGTGTAAGATAAAACGACCGGGATACTTGGGATAGAAGATTTCCAAGGAGATACGTTTCAATAGTGGGAGAAGAAGTCACTGGTATCTAAGGTTTATTTGCTAGCATCAATCATGGCGTCAATTTTTTTTCGGTCAATACGCGTCATCAGATGCTCATAAGCCTTGATCTGATGTTTATGTGACAAAGTTTTTTGTAGGTCTTTCCATTGCAATGGTTCAACATTCAAAAAGGATTCAGCTTTCTGAGCCAGCTTTGGTAAAATTGGTTTAAGGAAAATAGTAAGGATTCTAAAGCATTCGATCGTTATACTTGATACCAGGTGCAATTCATCACTTGTTTGTTTGTCATTTATTAGCTTTGCTTTTTCCCATGGTTTTTGTTTATCCCAATATTCGTTTACTTTATCAGTAAGGGCCATAATTGCTGTAACAGCAAGACTGTAACGGCGATTTTTCATATGGTTGCAGATAACTTCTTCATTCTCCAGCAGTTCTGATAAAGGATCTAGCATATGTAAATTGAGTGTATTAAATAGTTGACTATCAAAATATCTAACTAAAAAGCCGGCTGCACGGCTGGCAATGTTGACATATTTTCCAACCAAATCGCTATTCACTCGAGCTATGAAATCTTCTAAATTAAGATCGATATCTTCCATAGTTCCATTCAACTTTGCTGCATAGTAATAGCGCAGCCATTCAGGATTCAGTCCCAGTTTTAAATAATTCTCAGCTGTAATAAATGTGCCTCGTGATTTGCTCATTTTTTCACCATTTATAGTGAGAAAGCCATGAGCAAAAATCTTAGTAGGCGTGCGATAACCAGCATTCTCTAGCATTGCTGGCCAAAATAGCGCATGAAAATAGAGGATATCTTTACCAATAAAGTGATAGAGTTTTGCAGTAGAATCTTTTTTCCAGAAATCGGTAAAGTTAATACCGCGCTTATCACATAAATTCTGGAAACTGCCCATGTAGCCAATTGGTGCGTCTAGCCATACATAGAAATATTTGCCTGGTGCATCAGGTATTTCAAACCCAAAATATGGAGCATCTCGTGAAATGTCCCAGTCAGAAAGATTGTTTTGTTCTGCTTTTCCTAACCACTCTCTCATTTTGTTAGCTGCCTCAACCTGTAGGTGATGACCTTCTAGTGTCCATTGTCGAAGAAAATTTACGCAACGGTTATCAGATAGCTTAAAAAAGAAATGCTCAGAAGATTTCTTCACTAACACCGCGCTGGATACGGCAGAATAGGGTTCTTTCAGATCTGTTGGAGCATAAGTTGCACCACATACTTCACAGTTGTCCCCGTACTGATCTTTTGCACCACATTTTGGACACTCGCCTTTAATGAATCGATCTGGTAAGAAAATATTTTTGACTGGATCATAGAATTGTTCAACAGAGTGGGTGGTTATCAGGCTAGGATCTGCTGTTTTTAGCTTTATGTAAATATCTTCAGAATATTGACGGGTTTCTGACGAGTGTGTGGTGTAATAATTATCAAACTTGATATGAAAGCCTTCGAAGTCCCTATGATGTTCCTGATGGACGCGCTTAATTAGTGCCTCAGGAGTAATACCTTCTTTTTCTGCACGTAACATGATTGGAGTTCCATGAGTGTCATCAGCACATACATAATAAATCTCATGCCCCTCTTCCATAGGGAAACGCATTTTCTGGAAGCGCGCCCAGATGTCAGTCTGGATATATTCCACTAGATGACCAAGATGAATACTACCATTAGCGTAAGGCAACGCAGAAGTAATTAGGATTTTTCTTTTGTCCATTAACTGTTTGTAGAGACCTAGCAAATGTAAATTGTAACAAACTGCATGCTTTGATCCGATATTTGTTAAAATTCAAATTATCCGTTACATATTTATTCACAAAATATAGAGAAAAGAAAATTGGCCATTTCAGAGCTACAAATACAGTCCGCTCTTAAGGAGATTATTAATCCAAATACGGGTATGGATTATATAACCAGTAAAGAGGTAACTGATATTAGGATAAATGCCGATAATGTATCCCTTGATATTGTTCTAGGTTATCCAGCAAAGAGCTTAACTGACAGTATTCGTAGTCAAGTTGTAGATCAACTTAAAACAATTTCAAATATTGGTAACGTGGATGTTAATATCACAAGCAAAATTGTTTCTCGTAGTGTACAACGTGGAGTGAAACTCATACCTGGTGTAAAGAATATTATTGCAGTGGCTTCTGGAAAAGGAGGCGTGGGTAAATCTGCAACAGCAGTTAATTTAGCGCTTGCTTTAGCAGCAGAAGGTGCTTCCGTAGGGATCTTAGATGCTGATATTTATGGCCCTTCACAACCCCAGATGTTAGGTATTAGCGGCCGCCCCAAATCTCTAGATGGCAAACATATGGAGCCAATAGAGGTTTATGGTATCCAAGCAATATCTATAGGCCTCTTGATTGATGTAGAAACGCCTATGGTATGGCGCGGCCCAATGGTGACCCAGGCGCTGCAACAATTACTCAACGATACTCGATGGCAAGATATAGACTACCTTATTGTAGATATGCCGCCCGGTACCGGTGATATACAATTAACACTTGCGCAAAAAGTACCAGTAACAGGTGCTGTTATAGTAACTACTCCCCAAGATATTGCTTTGTTAGATGCACGAAAAGGGCTGAAGATGTTCGAGAAGGTGGGTATCCCCATTTTGGGTATCGTCGAAAATATGAGTATTCATATTTGCTCTAAATGTGGGTTTAGTGAGCACATTTTTGGAGAGGGCGGGGGCGAGAAAATGTGTAAGGATTATGATGTAGAATTTTTAGGTGCTTTGCCACTTGATATTAAAATTCGTGAACAGACTGATTCAGGGGCTCCAACTGTGGTGGCAGATCCTGATGGACGCGAGACAGAGATTTATCGTGGTATTGCCCGTCGTATTGCAATAAAAACAGCTAAACTATCGCAGGATCATTCTTCAGTGTTTCCGAATATCGTAATTCAGAATACTTGATAAAGTGTATGAAAAAATTTGTGTTATGGAAGTGAGTCATTCATCAGATATTTGCATATAAAATGACAATAAAATCAGATAAATGGATTAGATACATGGCTACAGAGCACGGTATGATTGAGCCTTTCGAGTCTGATCAGATCAGGTATGCAAATGGACATAGGATAGTTTCTTATGGTACTTCAAGCTATGGTTATGACATACGTTGTTCCGATGAATTCAAACTGTTCACCAATATAAATTCTACAATTGTAGATCCCAAGAATTTTGATTCTAATTCTTTTGTTGATGTTAGAAATGATGTTTGTATTATTCCGCCTAATTCTTTTGCATTAGCACGTACCGTAGAGTATTTTCGGATTCCACGTAACATTCTTACAATTTGTCTTGGTAAATCTACTTATGCTCGCTGTGGCATTATTGTAAACGTTACTCCATTTGAGCCAGAGTGGGAGGGTTATGTAACTTTAGAGTTTTCTAACACAACTCCGCTTCCAGCCAAGATTTATGCAAATGAGGGGGTATCACAGGTAATCTTTTTTGAATCCAGTGAAGTGTGTGAAACATCCTACAAGGACCGTGGTGGTAAGTATCAGGGGCAGCAAGGGGTGACCCTTCCAAAAACCTAAAATGCATGGAATAAGGTAGTCAGTTTTATCTTCTTGGATGAAGTGATAATCCTGATTAAAGTGATGACTGAGCTAAATATTTTTAACCTATAGTTTTAATTATACGATAACTAATTTTTTTATTAGAGTTTATGCAGCTGGCTTTTCCATTTATTAGTTCGTCAAAAAAAAGACTTGATTCCACTGAAATGAAGTCTATAATCCGCCTAATTTTTTGAGATATTAAATATACAAACAGGAGAGCATCATGAGAAGCAAAAATAATTATTTCGCTCCAGCTGATCTAGTTAATATTCACATTCCTGTAACGTAGTGCCTCTTTAAGGGAGACTGTCATGCAAATGCACGCCACCGCTCTACGAAAGAAAGTAGAGGCCAATGAAGTATTCGATACCCATCCAGAAGTTAGCTTAGACTTTGAGCATGTACGTACAGCACTGAAGAAGAGTTATAGCAGACCTTTTTTGCTGGTTGATAGTAGTATTGTTCGTAATAAAACCCGCCGATTTAAAATAGCAATGCCGCGTGTGAAACCACACTATGCTGTTAAAGCTAACCCACATCCTCGTGTACTGCAAACATTGATAGAAGAAGGTGTAGGATTTGAAATTGCTTCTATTTCAGAATTAGATCTTTTAATTAATCTGAATGTTTCTCCTAAGGAAATTTATTATAGTAATCCAATGAAATCTAGAAATTACATAGAGTATGCTGCCTCTAAAGGTGTCGAGTGGTATGTTTTTGATAGTATTGAAGAGTTACGTAAAATTGTGAGTATAAAGCCTGACGCAAAAATGTATTTGCGTATAGATACTCCTAATATTGGAAGTGATTGGCCACTTGCAGGAAAATTTGGCACACATCTTTCCGAGATTAAGGAAATTATTTCTGAGGCAGCTAAACTTAAGGCAGATCTTGCTGGTGTAACCTTTCATGTTGGTTCGCAATGTCGTAATCCACAGAACTGGCGAGTAGGGATTGAGCGTGCCAAGAAAATTTTTATCAGCATGCGTCGTGCAGGACTAAATCCACGTTTGCTTAACATAGGCGGTGGGTATCCGGTACGACATATCAAGCCAATACCTTCAATTGAAATAATAGGCGAGATTGTAAATACGGCTATTGCAGATTTACCGGAGGATGTTTGCATCATGGCTGAGCCAGGCCGCTATCTAGTATCGGACTCGGCATATTTTGTCTGTCGCGTGGTAGGAACCACTACCCGAAAGGGTAAGAGATGGATGTACTGGGATGCAGGTATCTTTGGTGGGATGATTGAGGTAACTGAAGGTTTGCGCTATGAGATTCTTACAGATCGGAAGGGAGCATGTATTCCTTGGGACATTGCAGGACCTACCTGTGATTCAGTTGACATTCTTATGCGTGAGGAAATGTTACCTTCTGATATGCAGGAGGGTGATTTCATCTATATTCCTAATGCTGGTGCATATACCACCGCTTATGCTTGTAACTTTAATGGTTTTCCGCTGCCAGATGTAGTTGTCTTATAATTTTGCATTGAGATATCTTGTATATTTTTTTCTTTTATAGTTTTTTTATTAAGTATTCGCATATATTTAATGTGTCGTAAGTAAAGTCCAATGTGATTTTTTGGATTGGAGTGAAGCATTTTACTGGCAGCAATAAAAAGACGTCCTCGATGCTCCTGTTTCCATTCTGTCTTTTTAATTTCAGGGAAAAAAGTGTCGCCAGTAAACAACTTAAATAATTCACTAGTTGGATTCTTATTTTCTATTTGAGTCAAATATATTTCATCAGCCAGTGAAATTGCCGCTGCATAAATTTGTCCTCCACCAATAATAAAAATTCGATTTACATTGCCAGCAATATCGATAGCTTCTTCGAGTGAATGAGCTACTTTGCAGCTAGGTGCTGTAAATTCTAAATTTCTTGTTATTACTATATTTATTCGATTGGGGAGCGCCCTACGTTTTAGTGATTCAAAAGTTTTACGCCCCATTATTACTGGGTGTCCTAAGGTAACACGTTTGAAATAACGGAGATCTCTTGGTATGTACCAAGGCATTGCATTGCCATTACCTATAATGCCTCCCGGTGCAACTACTGCAATTAAAGCAATCTTTGGTTTCATACGGCAATCGGTGCTTTAATCATTGGATGAGGGTTATAATCATCTAGGGTAAAATCTGTGTATTTAAAAGCAAAAATATCTTTTCTCGCTGGATTTAACCTCATCAGAGGTAATTTTTTTGGTTTACGAGAGAGCTGTTCTTGTGCCTGGTCTAGATGATTAAGATATAGGTGGGCATCTCCAATCGTGTGAATGAAATCACCTGGTTCCAAATCACAACATTGCGCTACCATTAATGTAAGCAGCGCATAAGAGGCAATATTGAATGGAACGCCAAGAAAGATATCAGCGCTACGTTGATAAAGCTGGCATGAAAGTTTTTCATTAGCGACATAAAATTGAAAAAAAGCATGACACGGGGGCAGTTTCATCTTACTTAATTCTCCCACGTTCCATGCAGAAACAATCATACGTCGTGAATCAGGGGAATCTTTAATTTGTCTAATTACCTGTGTAATTTGATCAATATGTTGTCCGTCTGTATCTGGCCAGGATCGCCATTGACAACCATAAATCGGACCAAGATCTCCGTTTTTATCTGCCCATTCATCCCAGATAGAAACACCGTTGTCATTTAGATATTTTATATTGGTATCACCTTGAAGGAACCAGAGTAATTCGTAAATAATAGATTTCAAATGACATTTCTTAGTAGTAACAAGGGGAAAGCCATCTGCTAAGTTAAAGCGCATTTGGTAACCAAATATGGAAAGCGTTCCAGTGCCGGTACGGTCTGACTTCTTATTGCCGTGATCTAGCACGTGTTGCATTAGTTCAAGGTACTGGCGCATGGAGGAGAGTGATGGTGGTAATCAAGAAAACATACTGTAAAAAGTTACAACAGATAAATGGAGTATGGTGTATATAATAACAGACAGTAAATGTTTATAGGAAAGTTACTAATGCTAGCAAAACTAACGCAGAATTCTTCACTTTTGAGTGAGTCCAACGAGGTAAAGCAATTTTTAGTGGTGTTACCAAAGTCGGACGAGTCGTTGGAAGAGTTTCAAAAGAAACATGGTTTATTTGGTTTAAATGCCTTAAAGGTATTGTTATTACGACGCAAAATTAAGTTCAAGGAAATCTATGGAACACCGGTCAGCGCTAATCTAGAAAGCGGTGCATTATGTGTTTGGGCCATGATTGATTCTAGAAAAACTATATTTGAACAACAAACCTGTATTCGCAAAGCCGTACAATTATTGTTGGTAGAAAAACCTGAGGAAGTACATCTTATGGTTTATGGAAATAGAAAGGAGAGGCAACTATTTTCTAAGTTAGCGGTTTATACGACTTGGGCAAATAGTTCGATATTACCGTCGCGAAAAACCGATAACAAAAAGAATGCAAGAAAGCCTCTATCAAGAATTTTTTTATATGGCTACAAAGATGAAAATAGTTTTTCTTTGATGCGTGCTAGCGCAGAAGGAAATTTGCTTGCGCGAGAGTTAACAATACTTCCTCCCAACGAGTTAACTCCTATTACATATCGAAAGAAAGTTAAAAAAATTGCAAAAAAGGAGGGTTGGAAATATCAAGAATTTAACCTTAGAAAGCTACGTAAAATTGGCGCAGGTGCGTTTGTTGCAGTAGCCCAAGGCAGTGATTCAGATGACGCTAGTATTATTCATTTACAAAGATTAGTCCAAGGTTCAAAAAAGACCGTCGCATTAGTGGGGAAAGGTATTTGCTTTGATACTGGAGGCCACAATTTAAAACCTACTCGCTATATGCATGGCATGCATGAAGACATGAATGGTTCGGCGGTTGCTTTGGGTATTTTGTTAGCAGCAACTCGCGCTAATTTAAAAGTAAATATCGATTGTTGGCTTGCTGTTGCTCAAAATCATATTAGTCCACATGCATATAAACAAAACGATGTGGTGACCGCATTGAATGGCAACACAATTGAGATTATTAATACTGATGCAGAGGGTCGTATGGTACTAGCAGATACATTAACTCTAGCAGCAAAAAAAAGGCCTGATGTAATGATTGATTTTGCAACGCTCACCGGCACCATGTGTGTAGCACTTGGGTCTCGTTATAGTGGTATTTTCAGTAACCGTGATTACTTAATGCAGAAAGCATTGGTCGCTGGAAAGCTTTCTGGCGAAAGAATTTTAGCGTTTCCCATGGATTCTGATTATGAGGTGAGCTTAGAAAGTAAGATTGCAGATATCAAGCAGTGCTCATTAGAACACGATGCTGATCATATACTAGCGGCACTTTTTCTTAAGAGGTTCGTCAGTAATACGCCCTGGCTTCACATGGACCTTTCTGCTAGTAGAAATACAGGTGGTTTAGGAGCGATTGGAAGTGATGTTACTGGCTTTGGTGTGGCATGGGGGGTGCAGATCTTGCGGGAAATATTACAAGGCTAGTAGTTATACCTCCAATTGTGCATGTTAAAATTAATGTATTGAGTTAAAAAGAGAAAAAAATGTCTGGTAATACCCTTGGAAAGCTTTTTTGCGTCACTTCTTTTGGCGAATCTCACGGTCCAGCTATAGGTTGCGTGGTAGATGGTTGTCCACCTGGAATGAAATTGTCTTCTGGTGATATTCAAAAAGAATTGGATCGGCGTAAACCTGGTACATCTCGCTATGTGACTCAACGTAAAGAGTCTGACACTATAGAAATTCTTTCTGGGGTTTTCGAGGGTAAAACCACAGGTACGCCAATAGCTTTAGTTATTCGCAACGAAGATCAGCGTAGTAAGGATTACAGTAAGATAATGGAAACCTTTCGACCTGGACATGCGGATTATACTTATTGGCAAAAGTATGGGATACGGGATTATCGTGGGGGAGGGCGTTCTTCTGCTCGTGAGACGGCCGTGCGAGTAGCTGCAGCGTCAATAGCAAAAAAGTGGTTGCATGAAAAATACGGATTAGTAATCCGTGGATACATGGCACAATTGGGGCCGGTAGAAATTCCCTTTAAACAGTGGGAGACGGTGAACCATAATCCTTTTTTTGCTGCTAATGAAGATATCGTGCCCCATCTTGAAGAATTCATGAAAAAATTACGTAAATCAGGTGATTCTGTTGGCGCCAAAATCATTGTAGTAGCGGAAAATGTACCAGTAGGTTTGGGTGAGCCCGTTTATGATCGGCTAGATGCAGAAATTGCCTACGCAATGATGGGTATCAACGCAGTAAAAGGTGTAGAAATCGGTGCAGGTTTTGCTAGTGTCATGCAAAAAGGTACCCAACATTCAGACGAAATAACTTCCGAAGGTTTTCTGAGTAATAACTCGGGAGGCATACTAGGAGGTATTTCAACTGGCCAGGATATTGTAGTGTCTATAGCTATAAAACCCACATCAAGTATCCGTTTAGAGAGGAAATCGATAGACAAGTCTGGTAATCCTGTGATAGTAGAAACTCATGGTAGACACGATCCTTGTGTGGGAATTCGTGCTACTCCTATTGCTGAGTCAATGTTGGCAATAGTTTTGATGGACCATGCATTACGTCACCGTGCGCAAAATGCTGATGTGGTATGTTTGACACCAAAAGTATCCAGCAAGCAGCACAAAAAAAGATCAGCATCCTCTAAGCGCAGGATAAAACCTAAGCTCACAGAAAATCCAGAGCCTGATGAAGCTTAATTATTTGTGTGCAGAATAGGTTTAGAGATTATATAGAGGAGAGTTGTTGTCGAGCCCATTGAAGCGAAGTTGGGATATTTTCTGTACCATCGTCGATAATTTAGGAGATGCTGGTTTTTGTTGGCGCCTTGCACGCCAATTGGTGGTTGAGTATGGATTTGAAGTAAGGCTTTGGGTGGATGATCTTGCCTGCTTTTCCCGTTTTGCTTCAGAAGTGGATGCAAATTTAGCACAGCAGTGGGTACAAGGCGTAGAAATATGCAGTTGGCAGAAGCCTTTTAAAGAAAGCAAACCTGCCAATGTTGTAATTGAAGCTTTTGCCTGTAATTTGCCTGCTCCCTATATTGATGCAATGGCGGCTATACAACCGCCGCCAGTTTGGTTGAATCTGGAATACCTGAGTGCTGAGAACTGGATAAAAGATTATCATCTTTTACCATCCTTTCACCCGCATTTACCATTGACAAAATACTTTTTCTTTCCTGGTTTTACTACAGGGACTGGCGGGTTATTACAGGAAAAATATTTACTGTCTACTAGAAGTTCATTTAATAATGACACAGAGGCGGTATTTTGGAAGCAGTTAGGCATAGAACAACGTAAAAAGGGAGAGTTGCGCGTTTCATTGTTCTGCTACGACAGAGCTCCCATACATGAATTACTTTCAGCATGGATTGTGTCAGATGTTCCTGTATGTTTGTTCGTGCCCGAAGGGTCAGTTGTTGATATGGTTGCTGATTATTTTAAAATTGATTCAATAAAAATTGGCGAGAAGCTAAAGGTTGGACAACTGAAAGTATGTTTTATTCCATTTTTAGAGCAGGATAAGTACGATCAGTTACTTTGGTCATGCGATATTAATTTTGTACGTGGGGAAGATTCATTTGTTCGGGCACAATGGGCAGCAAAGCCCTTCGTTTGGAATATTTACCCACAGGCAGAACAATCTCATCGGATTAA
>JAHELA010000169.1 GCA_024644425.1 Nitrosomonadaceae bacterium | reverse complement strand
AACGAGAAAATGATGAAGTACTGGTTGAGCTGGTACGAGAAGGTAAAGAAGAACTCGAACAGATCAGACTTGCTTTTATGCGTATGGATAAAGGCCACTATGGTATGTGTGTGACTTGTGGAGCTGCGATTAATCCGCAGCGACTAAATGCCATGCCGATGGCAACTTTATGCGTTGAATGCGCCTCGGCAACATAATCAGTTTGGCACTTAGCATTTCTCATGATTTAGCAAAAACTTACTTTTTACATTGGTACGTTATTAAATATAAAAGAGGAAAAATAATGACAAGTAACGAAACTGATAAAGAAACTAAAAATTTGGCAGAGCCAACTAAAATATCAATTGGTGAATTACTAAAAAGAATTGGTAGTTTAGTTGTGATAGCAGGAATAATACTCTCTGTATTGCAAATGTTTATCAGCTTTCCATTTGAAGGCATTAAAGTAGGTTTTCTCTTGTTGGGTGGCATAATTGTGTATGGACTTGGAGCGGCGCTAGAGAAATATACAAAATAAGATTAAGAGCACTTCATATAGTTCTCGGTGAAAGTCCATATTTGGTACAAAGCAAAAAACCCGCCAATCACAAAGATTAAAGCGGGTTTCATGTACGTATTTGAACAGCATAAAACATGCAACTGGTAGGCGGCGGGAATCTAACTAAAACCAATTAATTACTTATTAATCATATTATTAGTAAAGAAAAAGTTGCCTCTATTTCCTTGAGATACCCCCATCTCTACCCTCAGAATGACTGGCTGTTATCGGATCATATTGGAAGATAAAAATGAATGCCCGCTCTTAGCACAAAGCAGGTATTTAAAATATTTTTTACATAGAAAACTTGGTTAGCCAATATCAAATCCGAGCTAGCAATACTATTCGCTTTTTACTATTGCCCTACCCAGATTTTGCGTATCAGTACCAAACCATATGCTATCTGAAGATGGATGATAGTGCATGTGCCGGACCGTACCGCCTCCAGATGGTATGGCCGTAATAGAAATAATTTTTTCTTTATAGGTATCGAAGCCAACAAAGTAATTAGGTCTTGTACCTGTAACTATCCATATGCGATTGCCTTTATCTAAAGCAGTACCGTAGGGCCGGGCAACTTCGCCACCGGGTAATTTCCATTCTTTAAATACATCCGCTTTCGGATCATAGTGCCCTAGTACGCCGGTTGCATAATCAGAGTACCAAATACGCCCATCGTTAGTAACCTCTAAACGACGGGGGCGAGCATCATTATTTGGAATTTCTACCTCCGTTAATTTCAATGTCTTCGGATCAACGTTTGCTAGCTTATGAGTTCCTAGCAACGCAATCCATGGTGTGCCATTGGGTGCTATTTTAATGCCATAAGGGCGTGCATGCTGTGTCGGAACAGGTATTAACTCCACTGTTAAATCTGCTATCTTTAAACGTCCGACAAAGTTTCCTCTTTGTACAGTAAACCAAATGTACTGTTCATTTTTGTCAAATACCAATGTATGAGGATCGTTCGCGTTATCATTTGGTATCACGACCTTGTCTAACTGGTCCCTCTGAGGATCATAGCGGCCTATATAGCCTTTTAAGTTACCGGAATACCAAACAATACCGCGCGATGAAACAATTAAATTGTGCGGACCAGCGCTATCTTCTAAATCATGCTTGAAGAATTTTTTTGTTGATGGAGTATAACGTGCTAGGTAATGGCCAGCCTGGCCGACAAACCATATTTCTTTGCCTCCAAACGTGAATGGATCACGTGGCCGGCCTTCATAGGGAACATGCCATTCTTTAATATTAATCGGATTGTACTCAATAGAGCTGGCATCTGCCCAGCTTACAACACCTATGAGTATCAACCATAATAATAACCTTAACCGGAAACTTGATCTCTGCATGATTCACCTCTTTGCAGCTTCTTGAGCTAATCATATTATTCTTATCATGGCCCTAATTCAATATACAAAGAAAAACGCCGTCTTGTGGACGGCGTTAGATCTTGCTGGAAGTTCAATTGGTGGAGGGTGGTGAGAATCGAATTTATCGCCTAATGAAGGTTACATAGAAAATGTCTTAAGTTGATATTCTTGCTGGCAGGGAAACGGACCCTCTATAAACCAATGTTTGCAATTCTCATGGGATAAGGAAGAAATCTGGCTTCCTCTAGTTTCGAATTCATCATGCCAACATATATTACCTTGGTGATCTCGAAGAATAGATTTTGCGGTTTCCAGGGTAAATTTATTTTCATTTTGCTGACATAGTTGCCTGACTCGTCCTTCTCTGCAGTCAGGGGAAGAAGAGTCTTCATTCATTCCAACTGAAAAATGTTGGGCAAAATTAAAAACTGACCTGTTTGATATGCGTCCTTCTTCTAAGATTATGCTATTTAATTCTGCATAGCGAAGATCACCTTCTCCCTTGATGCTGAGGCTATTCGATATAGATCGGGTTCCGCTAGTAATTCTTTCAGTAACCCAATAGTGGCCAGCGGTTTCCAAAACCCACGCTTCATTTTTATCCGCAATTAGAAATGAGTTATGATAGTTAAAGACAAAATGCTCGGCACAATTCCCACCTTGCCCATACTTTTCTAATAGTTCCACAATGACTCCTAAAGCCTCGGCAGCCGTTGCTCCTCGCTCAAGCCCTAGCCTCACCAAATCCATTCCGAGTAATCCCGTATCGCTATATGGCTGAGTTGTCCACACTGCTTCATTGCCTATTACCACCCCCTGTTCGTTTGCCCCCATTTCTGCACCCCACATCCATCGTGG
>JAHELA010000168.1 GCA_024644425.1 Nitrosomonadaceae bacterium | reverse complement strand
GCCATAATATTTTTATCTCAATAATAGGTTCACTTTCTTGTGCCAATCAACAGCACCCAGCCTTCTCTCTCTTTTGCAATGTATATCTTAAACCACTGTCGGTAAGCATACTCTACTTCTTTTATTTGTTCTTTAAGTATGCCAGATAACACAACACACCCATTATCTCTAGTTGCATTTGCCAGTATTGGAGCAAGTATGATCAAGGGATTAGCAAGAATATTTGCAATAACTATGTCCGCCCAAGCATTGTACTTCTGACCTGAATTAGTCATAAAATTAGTCGTATAAAATCTTGCTTTTTTTTGGTCGCATCGATTTCGTTTTGCATTGTCACGGCTAGACTCTACTGCACGAGGGTCTATATCTATCCCTAATACTTGGCCTGCGCCTAATTTTAGTGCAGCAATACCCAATATTCCAGATCCACAACCATAATCGATAATATCCTCTCCGCCTCGTAAATTTTCATTAAGCCAGTTAAGACAAAGCTGGGTAGTAGGGTGGCTACCAGTACCAAAGGCCAACCCAGGGTCAAGTATTAAATTTATGGCAGTAGGATCCGGTTCTTGATGCCAACTAGGAACAATCCACAACCTTCCTGATATATGAATAGGGTCAAATTGTGTTTGCGTAAGGCGAACCCAATCTTCCTCCTCAACATGTTTTAATCGGTACGTAGGAAGAGAAGAAAGTTGAATAGCTTTCGTAACAGTTTGTAGAATTGTAGGTACGTTTACTGCTATATCAAATAGCGCAGTTATTTCTACCGTTGGCCAAATTTTTTGGGGGAAGCTATTATTAAAGTCCTCAAACAAGGGTTGTTCGTTCTGAGTTCCATTCGCTGCATCATGAATGTCTGCGGACAAAGCGCCAAATTCAATTAATGAGTCACTTAGTGCTTCCGCATATTCAGCGGTGGTCTCAACGATGAGGGCGGTCCAAGACATATTAAGACATGGATAGAATTAGCCTGACTAAGCTAAACTTTCTAAATAAGCTGTATATTTATATTATATGTATCTGCTGAGCATCTAAGCAATTTGTTGCAGAAAGTCTTTTCTACCCTTGCTTTTTGTGTTGAGCCAGCATTTGCTCAAGATAATGAATAGTGGCGCCCCCGCGCAAAAATGCTGCATCGTACAATAAATCAAGATGTAACGGAATATTGGTCATGATTCCTTCAACTACCATTTCCGACAGGGCAATGCGCATACGGGCAATAGCTTGGTCACGGTTATCGCCATAAGCAATAACTTTACCAATCAGGGAGTCATAGTAAGGTGGAACCATGTAGTTATGGTAAATATGGGAATCAACACGAATGCCAGGACCTCCAGGCGCATGATACTGAGCAATGCGGCCAGCACAAGGTATAAGCTTATAAGGATCTTCTGCATTAATTCGACACTCAATGGCGTGCCCCTTTTGCATAACATCCCGCTGTCGAATTTGAAGCTTTTCACCTGCTGCAACTCGAATCTGTTGCTGTACCAAATCAATGCCGGTAACTGCTTCGGTGATAGGATGCTCAACTTGCAGACGTGTGTTCATTTCAATGAAATAAAATTCTTTTTTCTCATACAGGAATTCGAATGTGCCCACCCCGCGATAACCAATACGGCGACAAGCGTCTGCACAACGAGATCCTATTTTATCGCGCTGCCTTGTAGTAAGTCCTGGAGCCGGCGCCTCTTCGATAATTTTCTGATTTCGGCGCTGTATCGAACAGTCTCTTTCCCCTAAATAAATTGCATTGCGATACTCATCAACTAGAACCTGGAATTCGATATGTCGAGGGTTTTCCATAAATCTTTCTGCATATACCACGGGATTGCCAAACGCAGCTTGAGCTTCATTGCGAGTCATGATAACTGCATTTGATAGCGCTGCTTCCGTATGCACCACCCGCATTCCACGTCCACCACCACCGCCCGACGCCTTTATGATAACCGGATACCCAATGGCGCGTATAATTTCCTTAATTTCCCCCGGAGATTCCGGTAATGCACCATCGGAGCCAGGAACACAAGGCACACCAGCCTTCTTCATAGCATTTTTAGCATTAACCTTATCGCCCATTAAGCGAATGGTTTCAGGACGCGGTCCAATAAAGACAAATCCGCTTTTTTCTACGCGTTCAGCAAAATCAGCATTCTCTGAAAGGAATCCGTAACCCGGGTGAATAGCTTCAGAATCAGTTACCTCTGCAGCACTGATAATTGCAGGGATATTAAGATAACTCTTGTCTGTAGGCGCAGGACCAATACATACAGACTCATCGGCAAGCTTTACATATTTTGCTTCTGCATCTGCCTCGGAGTGTACCGCTACCGTTTTTATGCCCATTTCTCTGCATGCGCGCTGAATTCGCAAAGCTATCTCGCCACGATTGGCTATAAGTATTTTCTCAAACATATGTAATTATTTTGGTCGATTCTATTTTGAACAACAAAGATTAGAATTTCCTTTTCAGCACTTTAAATTTCATAGAAACTCACTAGTGAAAATCATTCAATTACAAATAATGATTCACCATATTCCACAGGCTGACCATTTTCTATCAAAATTGCTTTGATAGTACCTTCTTTATCAGATTCAATTTCATTGAGGAGTTTCATCGCTTCTATGATGCACAAGGTGTCGCCCACCTTAACCGTTTGTCCCACTTCCACAAATGGGTCGCTGCCAGGAGAAGACGTACGATAAAACGTTCCAACCATTGGAGCCTTCACAACATGATCTGTTGAAAGTTCCTCCTCGGCTTGTGCTGTGGCTATA
>JAHELA010000039.1 GCA_024644425.1 Nitrosomonadaceae bacterium | reverse complement strand
AAGCCTCAGTGAGACCATACATCAAAAATACATTTGCTTTGGGAAAGATACTACGCAGCTTGCTCAGCGTTGCCTGAGGCATTGCTCCACCAGAGTTAGTAATGTATCGAATTGATGAAACCTTTGGCCAATTTAACTCTGTTAATTGAATCCACAAAGGGGGTACGGCTGCTAGGCCAGTGATATTTTCTTTTTGCACTATATTGAGAACATCAATTGGTAAAAGATGATTCATTAAGACGCATGTAGCCCCAGTATAGAATGATGTAGTAAGTTGATTAAAACCATAGTCAAAACTTAGCGGTAATGCTGCTAGAATTCGATCATCAGAATTATTTTCCAAATATTGTGCAACGCTTTCCGCTCCTGCTACTAGATTTCGGTGCGAAAGGACCACGCCTTTTGGCTTACCAGTGCTACCTGACGTGTAAAGAATCGCGGCCATGTCGGTATCAATAATATGATGTCCCTTGGCAGTTGAGGGAGAAGAACATACTTGGTTCCAAGGTATGACATTCAGACCTGAGATATTTGGTAGCTGCTCATTAGGATTGATGACTATTACTGTGTGTAAGTCTTGGCATCGTGAGAGAACCTTAGAAAGTAAATTTAGTCTGTCAGATGAAGTCACTAAAACTCTTACATTACAGTCACATAAAATGTAGGCTACTTGCTCCGGTTTGAGAAGAGGATTGATTGGTACGAATACTCCGCCTGTAGCAGCAGCTCCAAATAGAGCAGTAACTGCTTCATGGCGTTTTTCAAGATAAACAGCTAGTCGTTCACTCCGACATAGCCCTAATGAAAAAAGAGCCGAAGCTACACTCTCAACTGCTTTAGCTACTGTTGCATAGTCTTTTTTCTGCTCCTGATAGACTAATGCTTCAGCTTGAGGAGTATGATTTGCAGATTTATAAATCAGTTGGTGAACAAGATTAGACATATAGAAAGATTATTATAAAAATTTATATAATTAACGGCAAAATAATGGGATATCAATAGCAAGATATTCATTTTATTCCATGGCGGTTCAATAAGTCATAGACAGTGGGGCGGCTAACTCCCAGTAAATCTGCTGCCTTTGCAATATTGCCATTTACTCTCGCCATCGTTTTTACCAAAGCATTTCGCTCTGCATTTTCACGAACCTTACGCAGGTTAATGGGTTCTGTTGGGGTAATAGAAACCTGTAGTCCGAGATCTTCTGCGCTAATTTGGGTCCCATCTGCCATGATGACTGCACGCTTTATACAATTCTCCATTTCTCTTATATTGCCGGGCCATTGATAGTTTTCTATAACAGACAAAGCTTCTTGGCTAAAATTTAGCGGAGATATTTTATTTTGAGCACAAAACTTATTTTTAAAGTGATGTGCTAACAATGTGGCGTCGCCTAGTCGGTCACGAAGGGGGGGTATCGTAATGACAATCTCGCTTAGTCGGTAGTATAGGTCTTTACGAAACTTATTCATTTCAATTAGATTTTGTAGGTTTTGATGTGTTGCACATACCACACGTACATCTATAGGAATTTCTTCACGGCCCCCAATTCTTTCAATGACTCGTTCTTGTAAGAACCGTAAAAGTTTAGCTTGTAGTGCAATAGGTAAGTCACTTACTTCATCAAGAAAAAATGTACCCCCATTAGCAAGTTCAATTTTCCCCAGAGTTTGTTTTGCGGCTCCTGTATACGCTCCCTTTTCATAGCCAAATAATTCACTTTCTAAAAGTGTTTCTGGGATAGCAGCACAATTAATCGCTACGAAGCGCTTATTTTCTCTTGTACTCGAAAGATGGAGAGCTTTTGCAAGCACTTCTTTTCCTGTGCCGCTGTCACCCAACAGTATTACTGAGGCATCTGAAGAAGCTACTTTTTCAACATTACGGCAAACTTTAATCAGGGCTGGGTCGCGTGTAATAATTCCAGATATTGGCGAGTCTACTTGAGCCGAGAGCAGATTGTAGTTTTCTTGCTGTAAAGCATGCAGGTAGAATGCTCTTTCTACAACTAAACCTAATACCTCTGGGTTAAAAGGTTTTTGATGAAAATCATACGCTCCCATGGCGATAGCTTTTACCGCGTGAGAATGATCTTGGTTTCCAGTAAAGACAATTACTTTGGTATTCGGCGCGAGTGTAAGTATCTCTCGCAAAGTGGTTAGTCCTTCTGAAGCGCCAACTGGATCGGGAGGAAGTCCAAGATCCATCGTTACTACAGCTGGTTGGTATCTTCTAACTTGGGCAATTGCATTTTCTCTATCTTCGGCTAGCAGCACTTCATAGGTGTCAAAACTCCAGCGCAATTGTTTCTGTAGACCTAGATCATCTTCAACAATCAGCAGATATCTTTTTTCTTTGCTCATTACATTCTCCTAGCCTGAAGCAGCAGTCTGTAGGTTATTTGCTGGCTGATAAAGAGGTAATGCCACATGGAAAGTTGTTCCACCTGATATGCTGCTGGAAACTTTCAGTTGTCCTCCAATTTCGCCAATATATTCCATGCTTTCAAATACCCCTATACCCATACCCACTGATTTGGTAGATTCAAATGGTCGGAAAAGCTTTTCACGAATAAACTCCTCGCTCATACCTTGTCCAGTATCTATAATTTCAATCACTGCAAAATTTCCTTGTTTCATAAGACGAATCCGTATAAGGTCATTTCCAGAAGTAGCCTCAATTGCATTCTGGACTAAATTCCCAATTGCTCTTTCTAAACGAAATAGATCAGCAAACACGTTCAGATTAGGATTAATTATTTCAAGTGCTGGTCTTGGCACGGAGTTCGATTTATTCTCAACTATTTCTTGTAATAACTGACCAATTGACAACAGAACTGGTGTCTCAATTGAATTTCTATCACTTAATTTTCCTAAAAGGCGCTTCATTTTTTGAATGGAGAGAGAAACAGTTTCTACCATATCTTTCTGAAATTCTGGGTTTCTTTTATGCTTGCTTGTATTGGAGAGTAAGAGTGACAATTGTGAAACCAAATTTTTTAAGTCATGTATCATAAAGGCTGACATGCGATTAAAGGACTCAAACTGTCGCGCCACCATGAGTGCATTTGTTGCTTCGTGTTGAGCAAGGTAGCTCGATGCCTGGTTACTTGCAACTTTTAGTAGATCGATTACTTCCCAATTCAAGATTATTTTACTTCTGGGTTTTGCAAGAATTACAAAACCAAAGAAAGTTTGGTGTTGAATTAACGGTACCAGAAGCCACATATTTGGAGTTGATGATATCCAGTGAGGCAGGGAGGTTCCTGGATACCTTTTAGGGTTTTTAATATATTCCTGTATTTCAATTAGTGGGTCTTTTCTATCTAGGTACTTAAATGTAGAGCCGTGAACAATATTAAATGACTCATTTGTGAAAGGCATATTCCAATGAGTCACAGGTTCGTAATTGCCAGACTCTTTTTTAATCCATAAAGCTCCACCAGGGCTTTCAACAAGCTGGGCTAATGCCTGGATTATTCGTTCTTCTAATCTAAGTTCTCCTTCTGATAGGGTGCCAGTAAAGCGTAACCATTCTTCTCTATAGTCGTAGTTATAACTAAAAAAATGTTTACTGATAGTTATCTTAAGCCAGGAGCGAATTGTTCCTGAGAACAGCACGCCAAAAAGTAGAATTAACGCACCAAAAAAGAATGCCACTTGTAAAACTGTTCCCCAATCTCCTCCAGAAAAACGAAGGTAATAGCCAGCTGCTACCATAATAAGCAAATAAATAGCGATACCAAATAAAGCCACAAAGTAAAATAGAGTGCGGCGTGACACGACGATTCCTAATGACCATTCAGGATTACGTGCGGCTGAAACTGCAACCAGAGGTACCGTTATGGCATTTACTATTCCCCGTGCGGCCCAGATTTCTGGATTTACATATCCAAAAAGTAGTGCATCGCTGTATAGGTAGAAGTCATATGCAAAAACTCCACCTATACCCAAGCAAACAAATTTTATTCCCCAGCGTTGTTTTGTTGGAGTGTTTCTGTAGAGTTCTTCAACTAGGATCATTCCTACGATTGCCATCGCTACACTGATTAGTATGCTAGTCTTAAAACTAAATGGTTCAGAGGAGGAGACATTTAATTCGTTATGTGAGTATAGAGAAACAATGGAGAAGGCAAGGTAGAGCACAATGCCAACTACTATAGTTGGTCTGATTTCATAAGATGAGAAGGATTCTTTTTTTCTGAATAGTCCTAGCAAAATCATTAGAAAAATTGTCCAGCCTATGTTTCTAAGAATTTCCAGGAAATCTGTAAGAATCGAAATCTGTTGCTCCTGAGTAGCAGCTTGATAAGTCAGAGTTGAGGCCCAAAGTGTAGAGAACAGGCAGGCTAAAGTTAATGCCTTCCCATGCATATGTCCTCGCCAGTTAGTTAGCAAAAGAATAGACAAGACGAGATATGCAATAGTTGCTGTTGTATAGCTGAACGTTGCAATACTTGTTAGCATAATATATTTTTATGTCCTGAGATCATCTTCCTCCCTTACCCAGAACAACAACTTCAATTGTATCTATAATAATAATGATATCGAGAAATAGACTATGGTTTTTCACATAGTACAAATCATACTGTAGTTTTTCGATAGCATCTTTGACGGAGGAACCGTATCTATAACGGACTTGAGCCCATCCAGTAATACCTGGTTTGATACTATGTCTTGCATTGTAATAGGGAATTTCAGTACAGAGATGTTCCACAAAATAAGGTCTTTCAGGACGAGGGCCAACAAAACTCATTTCTCCCTTTAAAACATTGAAAATTTGTGGAAGTTCGTCAATTCTTAGTTTCCTAATGATATTTCCTACTTTTGTTATACGAGGGTCATTTGTTGCGGCCCATTGTGGTTTCCCACTCTTTTCTGCATCTGCTCTCATACTCCGAAATTTAATCACCATAAACGTTTCTCCTCCTCTTCCTACCCTTTCTTGTCGATAAAAAATGGGTGTACCACTTTCTATAAGGATACAAAGAGCAGCAACTAGCATAATAGGCAGGGTGACTGCCAAGAGAATCACACTTGCAGCTAGATCAAAGGAGCGCTTAATTACCGATCTCAGTGAGCTTTGATCAAATCCATCACCAAAAACTAACCAGCTTGGATATAGAGAACTTACCCTAAGCTGACCTTTCTCCCGCTCAAAAAAGTCCGCCTCATCAGTTACCTTAATTCCATGAAGTTTGCATTCTAGTAATTCTTGGATGGGGAAATTAGTATTTCGTCTATTCTGAATTGCAACAATAATTTCGTTCGCATTGAAACGCTTAACTAGAGATTGCAACGACTCCGACTCAAGCTTTGATTGTATTTTCGAAGGAGCAACATGATGTTCTTCACCAGGTAACGAAATAAAACAAACTATCTTCAAACCTTTTCTGTCAGGGTTAATATTAAGTAAATCAATGCATTCCTGGGCTTTTGCACCTGTACCCAATACTACGGCCCGAGATTCCAAAATTTCTAGATTGAACCACATGAGAAGAAGACAGCGCGTAATAAGAATCGCAGGTAGAGCGAGAAACATCGCTATACCCAACATACCACGACCAAAATGAAGTTCGGGTAGTAGAAAAAAAGTTAAAGTCATGAGGACAAATCCAAGTACCAACGAGGGCATGAGACGAATCAAAATAGCTTTGATATCTGGTCTAGTTTCCAATTGGTACATCCCGATTGCAGCCATGCTGAGTACCATGATGATGGTAAAGGTGCTTGCTTCAGGAAAGAAATGCGAGAAAGTCTCATAAGAAAGTGAAATTTCATTATCATCAGGATATCGAATAAATATCCCTATATAAAAAATCGCAATCAAAACGAGAATTTCCGTACTAATCAGTAGGATCACAGTCCTAGAAATATAGTGATTATAAATACGAAGCATTTTTTACCCTTGTAATAGCAGCAAGTGAAAAAATACGTAACATATCTTGATCCTTTTTCATTCCTATTCTAAGCATAAAATAATTTTCAAGTTTTCTACCATGGGTTAGATATCGATAATCTGCTAACTAGATGTGTTTAAACCCAAAATATATATCATGATTTAAATATACTCTCTGTAAAGAATTCACTTTTTTCATGGAATAGAAGTTCACTTAATTTTGCTCCTAAAAACGTAGTGAATTCATTACCATACAAACCATTACTGATTTCTAGTCTAAATATTTATAATTTTATGACTACTTAGGTGTATTGCAGATGAAATAGGGCTAATTTTATTGATGCTGAAATGCCAAGAATAATTCTAAGAAACTGATCGAAAGAATTTCTTTATCCTTTTTTTTAATCCAAGTCTATCTAATATTTTTACAGTATTTGTTGATATAGAACTTATTCCTCTATGAAGTAAAATAAGTATAAAATTTCGTGGTGTACGGCGGAAATAGTAAATATCAGCACAGATTTTACAATTTGTTGAGAAAAATTCTTTATGCGAGCCTTCCCCTTCTGTGAAATCAAATAGTTTGAGCTCCTCAACTTCAAAGAGGTTTTTAATCGCAAAGTACTGCAACATGGTTCCAGGAGACCATTGTTGGAACTCTGGATCGTGCCCAACATATTCATAGAAAACGATACCATCCTGAATAGGGCAAAATATATATGCGATGGGCTTGTCGAAATAAAAAAGAACATAACCTCGTGCTAATCCTTGTTCTGCCAGTTTTATCATATTATTTTGGAATTCATTTCCAGCAGGTAATCCACAACCAAGCAGCTTCTCCTGGTAGGATTTGGCTGAAACTTTAAGTGCTAAACGGTGAAACTCTGTCATTTCACTAGGATGTACGAATTCTCGCCATATAATTTGTCCTTCTGAGAATTTAGAGAATTTCTTGAGTTTTCTAGTAAGTGTGTTACGTGATTTTGATGAAAATTTTTGAAGATAATTATCAAATTTTCCTCTTAATTCTACCCAATACCGGTTATATTGTGACGGAACATAACGAATTGCATTAGGCATAATGCTTAGTTGAGGCATGTTATATGCAATTGGATGAGAGTATATTGCAATGACTTCTTGTGTTTTAGAAAATAGCTCGAATGGGGGATATGGTGCCATAGGGTCATCAGGTATTTCAGTAAAATGCTTCTTCAAGACAAGTGCAGGGGATGACCAGGAAAAAAGCGTAACTTCTCCCAATTGAAATTTTAGGTTTAACGACTTTTCTATCCAAATTTCATTCAAATCAATTTCCCCAGTCCTTGTTCAGCAAGCCGCCATGCGGTGTGAAAAAATCGTGATTGAAGGGGGCTGATAGGCTGTTCCTTTGGAATTACTTGTGCATCAATTTCAGAAAAGAGCGCTGTGTGAAATTTATCTTGATTAGTGGAAAGAAAATTACAAAGGAGTCTAAAACGTTCTATGCTGATTTTGTCCGGCAAGGGAAGTTGTGAGGTGCCTCTATTTTTAATTAGTTCGAAGCTATGGAGTACTATTACGAAAGAAAACCAACCGGCTTTCCATGCATCTAGTAGCGCAGTTTTTAACTCATAAAAAGAACACGCACAAAGCTGAGCATGACGACGATGTCCAGGGTAATCTTGAAAGTATGAAATGGGAAATTCCCAAATTTCATCTATTTCTGCTGGTTGAAGTAACAGTTTGTTCGTACGAATATCACAATTTTTTTCAAGGTAACATGGGTTATAACTCGTGTCATAAAAAATATCGTTTTTCAAAAGAGCATGCAGCGTGTCGAGGTTGGCTCCATAGCTTCCTGCTCGAAAGGCGTGGATGTTTTGAACCCCAGAAGCGTGGAGATTATGTATTCCTTTTTTAATTAGAGCGATCTGTTCGTCAAGAGAGAATTGATGAATAAATTCTTTAAATTGAGCAGGTATTTCCGGATCATTTAATTCACTAAGCCATTCAGTATGTAGATGCAATTGAACTTCATGGCCCTGATTTTGGATTAGGTTAACAATATCAGTTAAGTTAGAGGCCCCAGCTTTTTCGGAGAAGAGTGGCTCTACAAAATAGTTAGCCTTTAGTCCATGTTCTTTAAGTAGTTGTGTTTGAAAGGGTAAACCAAAGTCTCCCTGTGTAGTTGTACCATAAATATCAGCTGCAATTTCTTCAGTAAAGCTAGATTTATTTATTGGTAGTGCTTTTACGGGCCAGCCTTTTGCGTGAGGCCATATTTCAGTGTCAATTGTAAGAAAAACATTCAGCATTGTGGTTTACTTTTTATAATTTAAGGCACTATAAAAGGACAATATATTGCTGATATTTTTCTCATGAATAGATGGTTCATTTTTGTGGGTCTATATTTCGAAGAAAAGATTCGAACATCAGCAAAGTCCATAATGGCGCACTATAGTCACGCTTTCCAGATTGGTGTTGATCAAGCATTTCTTTCAGAAAATTTCGATTGAAAATTCCTGTGTCAGCTAAGGTAGGGCCCATTAAAGCTTTGTGTAATTTTTGATGCAATGGACCGCGAAACCAGCTAGCTAAGGGTATTGCAAATCCCATTTTGTCTCTATAAAGTATGTCATCTGGCAGATAAGATTCTAGCGCTTTCTTCAAAATAAATTTTCCCTCTTTACCATGTAATTTTAGAGATGGAGGAATACTGGATATCCATTCGACTAGTTTGTGATCGAGCAATGGCACACGTACTTCTAAAGAGTGCGCCATACTTGCTCGATCCACTTTAGTAAGGATATCGCCAACAAGGTAGGTTTTCATATCCAGATATTGCACCTGTGATAGAGAGTCATCTACTGGGCATTTACTAGCATGGGAGCGTAAGACCTCTACTGCTTGGTAAGTTTGTAAACTATGTTTAAAGGAACTACTGAACAGTTTTTCACGCATTTTATCTCCCATAATAGAAACGCTATGGAAATAGCCTTCGACAGGATCACGAGCAAGTGATTCGAAGGTCGATTTTGCTCGTAAAAACTTGGGGGCCCAATCAGCTTTGGGATAAAGATTTCCTAAAAGGCCAAATAGAGGTTTTCTGATTCCTTGAGGTAGTAAGGATCTCATTCGTTCTTCGTATATGTGCCAGCGATAGCGGCGATAACCCGCAAAGTTTTCGTCACCACCGTCACCAGATAATGCAACAGTTACACGCTTCTTTGCAAGTTCACATACTCTGTAGGTGGGCATAGCTGAACTATCTGCAAATGGTTCGTCATAAAGAGAGGCTAGCTTATCAATAAGATCAAAATCATCTGTATCCACTTGCTCGACATGGTGTTGTGTGTGATAGCGATCAGCTACTTTTTGTGCGTGCTGTGATTCATTGAATGTTGGATCACCAAAGGAAATTGAGCATGTATTTACTGGATCCTTCAAGATACCCGCCATCATAGCTACTACTGCACTGGAATCAACTCCACCTGATAGAAAAGCACCTAGGGGTACTTCAGCCATAAGGCGGATTTTTACTGCTTCTTGTAGACGAATAATCAGTTCTTCTTGTGCTTCTTGAATACTGATGAGGTTGTGATCCGTGAAGGGTACATCCCAGTATTGACGTAGCAGTATATGGCTTTGACCGCTTTGTAGTGTCAGGCTGTGACCAGGTGAGAGTTTAAACGCTTGTTTAAATATTGTTTTCGGTTCAGGGACATAACCAAAAGAAAAATATTCCTCAATGGCAGAAGGGTCCATTTCACGTGAAAGAGCAGAATGAGCAAGTAAGCCTTTAAGCTCAGAAGCAAAAATAAATGTACCATCTTCAAGAGACGCATAGTAAAGGGGTTTTATTCCAAGGCGGTCACGGGCCAGAAATAAGGTTTCCTTGTTACGATCCCACAGACCGAAAGCAAACATACCTCGAAAATGATCTACACAACTTTCCTTCCATTCCTCCCAAGCATGTACAATGACCTCAGTATCAGAATGGGTCCGAAATTCATGGCCAAGTTTGGTAAGTTCATTTGTAAGCTCTTGGAAATTATAAATCTCTCCATTAAAAACTACGACTACACTGCCATCCTCATTAAAAAGTGGTTGATGTCCATCAGAAATATCAATAATAGAAAGACGTCTATGACCAAGACCTAACCCAGGCTCGGTATATATATCACCCTCATCTGGGCCACGGTGAAATAAAGTTTGATTCATACGCCCGAGTAGTTTTTTGTCAATTTCTCTTTTTCCATGAATATCAAACAGACCAACGATTCCACACATACCTATTTCCTCATTTAGCAAGTTTTTGATCGTAAGACCTTATCGTATACCTCGAGATAGCTATTGGTCATAGCTTCTATGCTGAACCTAGATTCAATATGTTCTCGGGCAGTTTTACCGTGATTATTAAGTAAATCAGGATCTTTGTAATACATAGATATCGCTTCTGAAAGTGTTTCAAGTGCGCCCGGGGCCACGAGTTTTCCCGTACACCCTTCTTTCACTAGCTCAATATTTCCTCCTACCTTAGTAGCTATAACGGGCAGGCCACTGGACATAGCCTCTAATATAGTATTAGAGATTCCTTCTCCTAGAGATGGAAGCACAAATAGATCCATAGCTCGCATTAATTCAGGAATGTCAGTACGTTCCCCAGGAAGCCAAGCAAGGGTTTCTGCTCCCCCTTCACGTAACATTTTGATACACTCACTTCGCAACTTTCCTTCCCCAATGATTAAAAGTCGTAGGTGATCACGTAGATCGGGTTCTTTTTTAAGTAGCATTAGAAATACTTGAATCAAGCTTGGATAGTCCTTTACTGCTGCCATTCTTCCTACACTACCTATGACAAAAGTTTTATCTGTAAAGAACCCTTGTGGCCCAATATTACTTGGCTTTATTTTACGAGGGTGGAAGCGAAGACTATCAACGCCATTATAGATCTGGTTAATACGATTTGGTGGCACACCTATTGTGTTGATCAACCAGTGCTCAAGGTCTTTGCTAACAGTGATGAAGTGATCAATGGTGGGTCGTATTAATTTTCGTAATAGGTTGTATTTGTAGTTTTTACCATATAGATCAAATATGTCTCGGCCATGTTCTCCATGTATATGTGCACGAACTTTTGCTGCAGT
>JAHELA010000167.1 GCA_024644425.1 Nitrosomonadaceae bacterium | reverse complement strand
CAGGGGACTCATAATCCCTTGGTCGTTGGTTCGAGTCCAACCAGACCCACCAGAATTCAAGAGGTTACAGCAAAGTATGTCTATAACCTCAGTTTAGAAAAACCCTTCATTTTCCCCTAGTGTTGAGAAGCAAGAACCGCACAGCCAATAGGTTGTGTGGATTTTATTGGACAAAAGTAACCGATAAGGACACTATTATGTGTAACAACATTATCGATCAAAAATGAGGCCTTATACACTTAGATACAACAAACCACAAAAAGTATCTTGAGGCATTATTTAATATGCGCAATATGCTAATATTAATGATCTATTACCACCTATAATTCGTAGAAAGATAAGAAGGGGGGCGGCATGTATGAGGCAGCGCTAGTTGGAATAGAACTGTTTGTAATGATACCTGCAATATTTGTTATTGGTTTTATATTATGGTGGTTTAAACATGATAAAGAAGCCTATTTGCGAGGCAACTTGTCCACCAACCCAAGAAAAAAAAATGCTCTGATATGGGGTGCTATATGTGCTCTTATTTGCATTTGGGTGATATATATAGAAATGCAAGCACATGATCCACAGCGAATACAAGGCAACACAATAACGGGAGTAATAGAATATTAATTCTCTCTTACATTGTTCGCAATTTTATTCAATCTTCAGCAACCAGCCATCATTGGCCACGCAATTGTTTGTCCCTGTCGCTGTGATATTAACCCTGGCATAAGTATTCTGAAGTGAATCAGGTAACATTCCTGTCACTAAATAACCCGTGCTCATTTCATTTATTTCAATCTCAACCGCCAGTTTCTTTACATTCACATCAATAGTTTTAGGATTGGTCAACGCAGAAGCCATAAAAGTAAACTCTGACTGCGCTGAAACAACCGTTAAGTGTGCCGGTGTAAATTCAGTAAACCTTGGTTTGTCACAAGCTTTTTCACTACCGCCACTACCACCACCATAAGAAAATGCACCGGTGCTAGAAAAAGAAAATATAAGAAACACTATTAATTTAGCTAAATTCATAAATAACTCCCGAAAGAACTCCAGAAAATAAATAGGCATACTCACTTTGCTCCTATTTAAAATAGATGTAAATAATTTAAACCCTGCTCTAAGTTACTTTTTGGTGATGACTAATTATACTTAATATTGGCAAGTGCACTTTTCATTGTGTCGTGGACAAAAGGTTTTTTGTAGCTCAGTGTGCCAAAAGTGTGCCACGACATAATCATATTTTGATTAGTGGGGGGTACACCTAGTATTGGACTGACCCCACCCCCGTGTAATAGGTTCTACATACCCCTACATCGACTTTAATTTTTGGTACAAAGTAGACGTTCATTTGCATAAAAAACAAGTAATAGGAAGGAATTAGAATATTATCTTCATCACGCTGGCTGTGGTCAAAAAGATAACACCGCCCAGATAAAAGACAATTAAAGCGACACTTTCTAAGCCAATATTCACAGGGCCATGACGTTCTCTATAAATTAATCCCATTAGCAGGATACTTGTCATAACAATAGTGTTTGCCAACCAGAAGATTTCAGCACTGGAAATAGCGGAGTAAATCGATCCTGAACGGTAAAATACATCTGCAGCTGCAATAAAAAGCGTGTCAAATGCATTTCCACCAATAATGTCACCCACCGCGAGATTGAGGGCACCCATTCTAACTGCAGTGATGGCAACAACCAATTCGGGTATGGAAGTAGAAACCGCTGTAAAAAAGCCTCCGACTACACCATAAGAGAGTCCCGTCTTATCACCGAATGGAACAGCTAACTGAGCTAATATCCAGCCAGATCCTGCAACTATAAACGAGTAAAAGAAGAAGCGTATCCATAATTGTCCTAGATGTTTTTTGTGCCGATACTTTTTATTCTCTGTTTCTTTTCTGGTATCGCTTGTATATCTTGGCAACCACATCGGCATTTCATGTGTTCGGGCTAGCAGTTGTATGCCAAAGATATAGACACAAATTACGATTATTGTTGCTGGATGTATGGCGAAAATGGAGAGATTTGGTATCGAGAGTGCGAGCATATGAATACTTAATAAGGTCATAAGAAGCGCAGTCATAAAGAGGTTTTCGGCAGATGCAGCAGCATGTTCAAGGTTGGCGCGGCGATAAACAATATCTGCAATCGCAAGGAAAAAAGTTTGCGCAGCAATCCCACCCAATCCATTGCTCACCGCTAATTCCGCATATCCGGCTGCTGCCGCAGTAATGGAGGTGGTTATTCCTGACAGGGATGTGGAAGCACCTATAAATAATGCGCCCATTAGAGCCTCACCCATGCCCGAATCATGCGCAAGGTCGCGGGCCGTTTTGGTCATACGTATTCCAAACCAGGCAATTACACCAACAACACAAAAAAATGCGATTGTAATTGCAATTAAAGACCAATTGTTGAGGTCGGTCACTCAAGCCCCCTGGAATTTTAAATGGCATGGATTCTCACCAGCCTGTATTTAATTATCCAAATAATCTTCTTACATTGATTAAACTATCTGCCGACGTAACCAGTAATTCGAATACAGCATTTGTACTTTTTTGTATGCCAGGTTTCTACACTCAAAACGGGTACACTAGAAGCTTCCAACTGGTTGAATACTTTAATTAGTTGACTAAATCTTATTAGACCAATAACTCCCGTGTGTTGACTTAACGGCAATCACCAGTAAACATTGATTAGTACACATCAATGTAGCTCATCATACTTCGCGAGAATGAGAGGAAATCGTCCTTATAGAATCAAGATTAGAAACAAGGGTGGGTACCACTAG
>JAHELA010000166.1 GCA_024644425.1 Nitrosomonadaceae bacterium | reverse complement strand
GGTCGTGGCTTTGGACGCGGTTTCTATGGTCGTGGCTTTGGACGCGGTTTCTATGGCCGGGGTTACTATGGTAGCCGCTTTTGGTGGCCCTACTACGGTGTTGGATGGGGATTAGGCCTGGGTTATGGTGGATATTGGCCCTATTATGGTGGATATTATTCGCCTTATTATGGTGGTTATGGTGGTTATGGTGGTTATGTTGATGATTATACTCCAGTTATCTACATTCAAAAAAATGATGACGCACAAGTAGACTCAGAATCGCAAACTAATTATTGGCATTACTGCCGTAATCCAGAAGGCTATTATCCCTATGTCAAAAAGTGTCCAGAAGGTTGGTTACCAGTTGCTCCACAGCCAACTGAGTCATCTACTTCAAATACACAGTAAGGAGTAAACATGTCTACTATACATCGTCTATCGGTTCTATTAATAGCCTCCCTACTTACTGCCTGCGCGAGCATCCCTTCAGGCCCCAGCGTGATGGCTCTTCCTGGGTCAGGTAAAAACTTCAATCAGTTTCGCATTGACGACTATCAATGTAGGCAATTTGCTCATGAACAAGTAGGTGGTGTAACACCAAATCGATCTGCTCTAACCAGCGGGGCAACTTCTGCTGCCGTCGGCACAGGACTCGGTGCAGCGGCAGGAGCTCTTATTGGGGCCGCAAGCGGATCTGCTGCAAAAGGAGCTGCCATTGGTGCTGGTAGTGGCCTAATAGGGGGAGGATTAATGGGATCCGGTGCCGCTCGTGCTTCAGGAAGAATGGGTCAGCATCGTTATGACAACAGTTATGTACAATGCATGTACGCACAAGGCCATCGTGTGCCTGTACATGGTCAAGTCATTCAAAGCCCTGTCAGGAGCGGCAACCGTTATCAGAACACAAATATCCCGCCGCCGCCACCAGGAAATCCACCACCGCCGCCTCCAAACTAGTACTTAAAATACTATTCTAGACAAGTAATAGCTAGTCTATACTTTTGTTGCTATTCATTGACTGCGCCGATAGCGGCCTATTAAATCAAAACGTTCAATGATGTGCCCTTGCATCGCTTTTTCTAATATTGCTTTAGTAGGATATTTTAAATCCGGAAGCATAGTGTCCATAGCATAGATCTTATGAAAATAGCGATGAGTTCCAATAGGTGGGCACGGCCCACCATATCCCGTACGCTTCCAGTCGTTTTGTCCCTCTAATGTTCCCGGAGGAAGGCTTTCTACTGCAATACCTTCAGCTAAGCTGCTAATGCTTATTGGTATATTGTACAAAACCCAGTGTACCCAAGTCATTTTAGGCTTTGCTGGATCAGGCGCATCCGGATCATCGACGATTAAAACAAAACTCTTTGTACCTGCTGGTACTTCAGTCCAAGACAGTTGCGGTGATATGTCCTGTCCATCACACGTATGGCGAATGGGAATTTCTCCATTCTGAAGAAAAGATTTTGATGTAAGTGTCACCATTTTTTTCTCCTTCTCACTTTGTGGTAATTTAATTTCAGCTGCTATAGAACAGAAACAACTAAAAACCATTACCAAACCAAGAATTTTAAGCAAATAAGTTCGACGAGCATAACTTTCGTTTCGGCGATGATTTTTATATTCAGACTTAATATCCACAACAAATAAATTCCTACAATGTCTAGGCAGTTACTAATAAAGTATGATTTAAAAATTTATTTTATGATACTTGAATAGATATTGCTGGCTTACGCTCAACTTTGGGCAAACAAACAGTCAAAACTCCATTCCTATAGCTGGCTTCTGCTTTATATTCATCTATAGTAATAGGTAAAAGAATATTACGATGAAATGTGCCGTGAGCGCGCTCCATAACATGGCAAATACTTCCAGTCCTTTTACTTGCAAAGCGCTTTTCCCCGTATAGGCAAAGCTTGTTACCCTGAACTGTGATATGACAATCTTTTTTTTCTAATCCTGGAATCTCGATACGCACAAATATCTCCTTATCTGTCTCTTCAATCTCCGCTGCTAGTAAGCCCCAATAAGGGTAAGAGTCCTGTTTGTGAGTTCGCACGTGCTCTTCTTCCTTAGCACGGGAAAAATGGGTAAGTGCATTACTACTTCGACTGAGTAACTCACGCCAACCTTCAGATAAACTCTCACGTGAGCCTCCAATCACGCAATCTATATGGGCTCCTTCATGTTTTAAAGATTCCAGCATAGCTCTGTCTCCAACGTTAATATCGCTAAAAAAGGGAAAAATAAAATCTTAACATATGGATAGTATATAAAATTTTCAAATCACTTCTTTGCTATACATACAACTAGCCCCTAAGTCAGATAAGAGCTCGCTAATATCACAGTGCCTCAAAAGTTTATTTCAGGTTACAATTATATCTCGTGATAAATCTATCTATATGCCAGCAATTAATTGTATACAATTTCTATTCTGGGTCGTTAGCTCAGCTGGTAGAGCAGCGGACTCTTAATCCGTAGGTCGAGAGTTCGATCCTCTCACGACCCACCAGAAAATTAGGGAGTTACAGGCTTATGCTTGTAGCTCCTTAACTACTCTCAGTGAAATATAATTAGTTTGTAACCGAATTTACTCAAAACTGGATGATTTAGGTAATAAAATAGAGTAGTACAAAAGCCCGTGAAAAAAAACTTAGACAGAATATTCCTAGTTTTTTATAGTTGGTAAGAAATTTAGCGAATATCCGCTTCTGGTACAAACCGGAAATTCAACTTTTTCTAGTATTGGAAAAAAAGAGCTATGCGAGACACACGATACTACTGCTGGCAAGTTATTAGATAAAACAGTTAATGCAGAGTAGCGACCTATAACTTTCGTCTAGTAGTTCAAATCGAAAATTGGTAGTCCTGGGCTGTACTTCTCTTCCTGCTTT
>JAHELA010000165.1 GCA_024644425.1 Nitrosomonadaceae bacterium | reverse complement strand
AACATGCCGATAATCCAGTAGACTGGTATCCATGGTGTGAAGAGGCGTTAGTTTTATCTCGTACAAAGAATCGAGCCATACTTCTTTCCATAGGTTATTCAGCTTGCCACTGGTGTCATGTCATGGCGCACGAATCTTTTGAAGATAAAGAAGTTGCCGCTGCAATGAATAAGTATTTTGTCAACATTAAGGTTGACCGAGAAGAGCGTCCTGATCTTGATCTGATCTATCAAACAGCCCATTACATGTTAACTCAGCGAAATGGTGGTTGGCCACTAACTTTATTTTTAACTCCTGATCAAAAGCCATTCTTTGGGGGCACTTATTTTCCTAAAATTTCACGACATGGTTTTCCAGGTTTTCTTGATCTGCTACCTCGTGTTGCTGATGCATACCATGCTCGTGGAACGGAAATAGAAAAACAAAACACATCTATGTTGAAATCATTTGCAAACATGCTTCCCTCAAATGCCTTGTTAACATCTGAATTTTCAGAACAACCTATAAATCAAGTTTTAGTAGAGCTAAAAGAAAGGTTCGATTTTGAATACGGGGGATTTGGAAATGCGCCAAAATTCCCTCATTCGACAGAGTTGGAATTTTGCTTGCGTCATTACATGGCCACAAATGATGAGCAGACTCTTCAAATGGCGTTACACACACTTGAAAGAATGGCTAAAGGAGGAATTTATGATCAACTTGGTGGTGGGTTTTGCAGATACAGTACAGATCAATATTGGAGTATACCGCATTTTGAGAAAATGCTTTACGACAACGGACCATTACTACGAATTTATACTGATGCCTGGCTTATCTCAGGAAATCCTCTTTTCAAAAGAATTGTTGAGGAAACCGCAAAATGGATATTACGTGAGATGCAATCTCCAAAAGATTCAGGGGGCGGTTACTACTCAACTTTAGATGCAGATTCTGAAAATGAGGAAGGAAAGTTTTATGTATGGAATCGTGAACAGTTAAAAAATATTTTGTCGCCTGAAGAATATGCCGTAGTTGAATCCTATTATGGTCTTTTGCGGCCCCCTAATTTTGAAGGAAAGAGTTGGAATTTAGAGGTTATACAAAAGCTTACAGATGTTGCTTTGGATATCAATGTAAGTGAAGAAGAAGCACAAAGAAGGCTCTCATCGGCACGTGTAAAACTTTTAAATGAACGAGAATTACGCGTACATCCAGGGCGAGATGAGAAGATTCTAACTAGCTGGAATGGGCTGATGATTAAGGGCATGGCACATGCAGGTCGTATATTTGAGAATAAAGAATGGGTGCATTCAGCTACACTTGCAGTGGATTTTATTCGATCCACATTGTGGAAAAATGGACGTTTGTTAGCGACTTTTAATAAAGGAAACGCACATCTCAACGCTTATCTTGATGATTACGCATTTATGCTGGATGGGTTGTTAGAGTTAATGCAGACAGAATTTCGTCAATCTGACCTAGACTTTTCCATAGAGTTGGCCGAAGTACTATTGGAGCAGTTTGAAAATAAACAAACAGGGGGATTTTTTTTTACTAGCCACGATCATGAGAAACTTATACATCGTCCTATGCCAAGCCATGATAATGCTACACCGTCAGGAAATGGTGTAGCTGCATATTCCCTGCAGAGGCTTGGTTATCTAGTTGGAGAGCCCCGATATTTACAAGCAGCGGAGAATACACTGAAAATTTTCTATTCTACAATGTCATCACATTCAAGTTCTTATTGTAGTTTAATGATAGCGTTAGAAGAAATACTTACGCCACCACAAATGGTAATCCTTCGCGGTCAAGGGCCAGCCATCACAGAATGGCAGAAAGCACTACAACAAGGCTCACCTTATACACTTGTTTTTGCGTTACCATCGGAAATAGCCAGTTTGCCGCCTAGTTTAAATAAGCCTTGTCCAACTGATAAACCTGTCAACGCATGGGTCTGTCAGGGCGTTACATGTAAACCCGAAATTTCTAGCTTGCAGGAATTACAACAAGTATGCAAATTTCAGGGTAAAATACGAACCTTTTAATCACTTTACTAGGAGTAAGTAACTATGAAAGCTGTTTGGATAGGAGTAGTTGCAGTCTCGGCCTTATTGTCTATTGGTGCTGTACAAGCTAGTCCAGAGTTGGCCAAAAGTAGTGGTTGTATGGCTTGCCATGCGATTGACAAGAAATTGGTTGGACCCGGATATAAACAAGTGGCAGAAAAATACAAGGGTGATGCTGGTGCTGCGGCTATGTTGGCTGGGAAGATAAAAAATGGCGGTAAAGGTACCTGGGGCCCCATTCCTATGCCACCAAATGCAAATGTTAGTGATGAGAACGTTCAAACCTTGGTAAAGTGGATTTTGTCACTTTAAAGTAAATATAGTTTGTCTCAAAAAAGCCGATGCAATGATGCGTCGGCTTTTTTGTATCTAGGAAATTGGAACAGGTAACAACAGGTAACAATTAAGCTATTTTATAGCTGTTACTTCAATGTGAGAATAAATTTAATAAGCCATGGGATGGTTTTTAACAAATCTAGTAAGCGCCTTCTTGTTGCCGCCATTGTGTTTGATTGTTCTCGGAGCAATAGGAATCTTGCTTTTCAATAGTCGTCCAGTATTGGGAAAGGCTTTAGTAGTTGTTACATTTACTCTGTTTTACATAATTTCTATTCCATTTGTTGCAGACACTGCACTACAAACATTAGAGTCTTCAACTAAATTTTCTAGCGCCGACAGCTTCGAAGTACAAGCTATCGTGGTATTAGGTAGCGGAAGCTATATAAATGCACCGGAATATGGTGGCCATACGGTAAGCCGATATGGATTAGAGCGTATTCGCTATGGAGCACACTTATATCGGAGTATAGATAAACCAATATTACTGACGGGAGGTGATCCGTTGA
>JAHELA010000164.1 GCA_024644425.1 Nitrosomonadaceae bacterium | reverse complement strand
GCATTTTACGCCGACGGTCAACACGAAAATAAAGATAATCCTTAGGATCAAATTCAAAATCAAGCCATGAGCCTCTATATGGAATAATTCTCGCAGAAAATAATAACTTTCCTGACGAGTGGGTCTTGCCACGGTCATGTTCAAAAAATACACCCGGTGAACGATGTAGCTGTGACACTATCACGCGCTCAGTACCATTAATGACAAACGAACCCGTATTTGTCATCAAAGGAATTTCTCCCATATAAACCACCTGCTCTCTAACTTCCTTAGCCATCGGTTTAGAAGATTCTTTATCCATGATGGTTAATCGTGCTTTAGCACGTAAAGGAGAAGCATAGGTAAGTCCACGCTGCTGGCATTCCTTTACATCGAATGGAGGGGCACCTAGGACATAACTAACAAAGTCAAGACGAGCATTTTTAGAATGACTTTCAATCGGAAAAATCGAAGTGAAAGCTGCTTGTAACCCTTTATTCTCACGTTGGTCAGACGGGACATCTTCTTGCAAAAAAGCTGCATAAGATTCAAGCTGAGTAGCAAGCAAAAAAGGAATTGGTAGAACACTAGCACGTTTTGCAAAACTTTTACGAATGCGCTTTTTCTCGGTAAACGAATAGCTCATAGAATTTCTCCGGGGGAGCAAATAACAGAATTTATATTTCTGACTACAGTTTTATACATTCAGTAACACAAAAAAATCATAAGGCCTTAAAAGTAGTCACTAGTAGCACTTTTGGCGCTATTAGTTCTTCATTTTAAACATACAAATTACTTAAGTTCACAAGTCGCGCCAGCTTCAGTTAATTGCTTTTGAATGCTTTCTGCATCAGCTTTGGAGACCCCTTCTTTGATCACCTTGGGTGCACCATCCACCAAATCTTTGGCTTCTTTTAAACCCAAACCAGTAACTGTGCGCACAACTTTAATTACATTGACCTTGCTTGCGCCTACAGCAGCAAGTGTCACAGAAAACTCCGTTTGCTCCTCCGCTTTCTCAGCAGTTGCAGCGGCAGGAGCAGCTACTGCAACAGCCGATGCTGCGGCAGAAACACCGAATTTTTCTTCCATTTCTTTGATTAACTGTGAAAGCTCCAACACGGTCATATTGGATATTAAATCTAGAATTTCTGCTTTGGCAACAGCCATAATTTTCTCCTAAAAAATATAAATTGTTAGTTTGGCAACAGTTTAAATTAAAATACCTAATACCAAATAAAATATCTTACTTTTGATCACGTACAGCAGCGAGTCCACGCACAAACTTTGTTGGAACTTCATTTAGTGTTCTAACAAAATTTATTACGGGCGCCTGCATTGTACGCATTAACTTCGAAAGCAGTTCCTCACGACTCAACATGGTCGCAAGATTTGCAACTTCGTTATGAGACATTACCAAATTGGCCATTGCTCCAGCTTTAATTACGAGCCTAGCATTTTCTTTTGCAAACTCATGCAGTACTTTTGCCGCTGCTACTGGATCGCTGCTAATACTATATGCAAGCGGGCCCACCATATGCTTAGAAAGATCAGCAAATGGTGTATCTACAACTACACGTCGTGCAAGCGAGTTCTTTAGTACACGGAAATAAACTCCAGATTTGCGTGCCTTGGTACGCAACTGTGTCATGCTCCCAACCTCAAGACCTCTATACTCCGCAAGAATAATTGCCTGAGCCTTTGCTACCTGAGCGCTGACCTCTGCAACTACTGCTTTTTTCTCTTCAAGATTAAGACTCAAGATACTTCTCCATCATTTATATTTAGCATTGAGTTTCTAGTGCCGAGTACGCCCAAATATTCCTCAATACTGTCAACCGGCGATCTTGGACCAGGAGATAACCTTATTCCTGTTTTTGGATTCGCCATCTACGTTGGGTGCTAAAGATAACGGGTGATCAAAATTATAGGAAATACAAAACACACCTATTTATAAATCTCCCCAACCCCGCAATTAAGTTCTCAAACAACTGTAACTTGATAACCCCAACGGTCTTTGATAGCCCACCAGATTCATCAAACATATCCATCTGACAGCCCAAAGTCTTACATAATCATTTAATAAAATTTCTATAACGTCAAACTAGCCTGGTCTACACGAACTCCAATTCCCATAGTGCTTGATACCGCCATCTTTCTCAAATAGACACCTTTGGATGTGGCTGGTTTAGACTTGTTAATTGCTTCTACCAACGCCAGTGTATTTTGTTTCAGTTCATCTAAACCAAACGATGCCCGACCAATAGTGCATTGAACAATCCCAGCCTTATCTGCACGATACTGAACTTGACCCGCCTTTGCATTTTTGACTGCACCTTCAACATCGGGCGTTACGGTTCCAACTTTGGGATTGGGCATCAATCCACGTGGACCAAGTATTTGCCCCAATTGGCCAACAATACGCATGGCATCTGGGCTAGCTATAACTAAGTCAAAATTAATATTGCCTGATTTGATCTGCTCAGCTAGGTCTTCAAACCCAACGATATCAGCGCCAGCAGCAGAAGCTGCTTTGGCTTTTTCTCCTTGTGCAAATACTGCTACACGCACAGTCTTTCCTGTTCCTGCAGGCAGCACAACCGAACCACGTACAACTTGATCAGACTTTTTTGCGTCGATGCCTAAATTGACTGCTATATCAACTGATTCATCAAATTTTGCTGTTGCCGTTTCCTTGATAATCTTAAGTGCATCCAACAAAGAATAGGTCTTGCTGTCATCAACCTTTTTAGAAATCTCTTTAAAACGTTTAGATACGTGTGCCATATTATACACCCTCGACTTCTATGCCCATGCTGCGCGCACTACCAGCAATAGTACGAATCGCTGCATTAGTGTCAGCAGCAGTTAAATCAGCAGTTTTTACTTTGGCAATTTCTTCTAATTGCTCACGCG
>JAHELA010000038.1:3253-11564 GCA_024644425.1 Nitrosomonadaceae bacterium | reverse complement strand
CGTCATGAGCTTGATACAATGCTTAATCACTTGAGCAACAAAGCCACTGTATCGGTTGTAAGAGCATTCAGTTACTTATCTCAGCTTTCCAACATTGCAGAAGATATGCATCACAATAGGCGGCGACGCGTTCATCTTTTTGCCGGGTCTCCACCCCAGGAGGGCAGCATTGAAATGGCGCTAGATAGGGTTTTTTCTGATGAAACTTGTGATAAAAATGTTATGTCAGAATTTTTCGCTCAAGCAGTAATATCTCCAGTTTTAACCGCTCACCCTACAGAAGTACAACGTAGAAGCATACTTGATTGCCAGTTAACCATTGCTCGCTTGTTGACCGAACGTGATCGAATACAGCTTACCCCCGAAGAATTAAAAAATAATGATGAGGGCTTGCGTCGTGCCATTTTGACGCTTTGGCAAACTCGTATGCTCCGTTCTGAGCGTTTATCAGTGGATGATGAGATCAAAAATGGCTTATCCTATTATGAGCATACCTTTCTTACTGAGGTACCTCGCCTCTACGCAGAAATCGAAGATCTGCTTGAACAGCGTATGGGAAAGAAACTCCCTCACATCCCACCTTTTTTGCGAATGGGTAGCTGGATAGGCGGGGATCGGGACGGGAATCCATTTGTTAGCGATCAAACCATGCTAAGTGCGGCTGAGCGTCAATCTGCTCTTGTTCTGGATTTTTACATGGGCGAGACGCACCAAATTGGTCGCACATTGAGTCTATCTACACGTTGGATAAAAGCGAGTGAAGAACTAGAAGAGTTGGCTGCAACTTCGCCTGATCGCGCTATAAGTCGTGTTGACGAACCTTATAGGCGCGCCTTGATTGGCATCTATGCGCGTCTTGCTGCTACTAGCAAACAATTCGGCCATACCGTCACACAACGGCGTCCGGTTCGTTCTGCAAAGCCATATGAGAAAAGCACCGAATTTATCCGTGATCTCGATATAATTATCAACTCGCTGAAACAACATAAATCAGATTGTTTAGCTTCTGGATCGTTACGTCACCTACGACGCGCTGCAGAGGTATTTGGTTTCCATCTAGCATCATTAGATGTTCGACAACACAGCAATGTACATGAACAAGTAGTGGCAGAATTGTATGAATACAGCGCACTTCGCAGAGGCTACGCTGAATTGCCCGAGTCTGAACGTGTTCAATGGACGCTAGACGAAATCAGCAATCCACGTCCACTGTTCTCACCATATCTGAAGTATTCCAAAGTTACCCAGAAAGAACTTCGCATCATACAAATGATAGCGGAAATTCAACAACGATTTGGTCATTCTGCATTGCCAAATTATATAATTTCAAAAACGGCTAGCGTTTCTGATGTACTGGAAACTGCACTTTTACTTAAAGAAGCTGGATTGCTGCAGGCAGGAAAATCTCCCTGTTTATATCTTAATATCATCCCATTGTTTGAAACAATAAATGACTTGCGCAGTTGCGGCACCATAATGGATGAATTACTTTCGCTTCCATATTATCGCAAGTTGTTGAGTTCGCGTGGTGACATGCAAGAAGTAATGTTAGGCTATTCTGATAGCAACAAGGATGGAGGTTTCATTACCGCTAATTGGGAGCTGTATAAGGCTGAAACCGAACTGACTAAGGTCTTTTCTAGACACAAGATCAAATTACGCTTGTTCCATGGACGCGGTGGCACAGTTGGGCGTGGGGGTGGACCAAGTTATCAGGCAATACTAGCTCAACCGCCAGGTAGTGTTAATGGCCAGATACGCATCACAGAGCAGGGAGAAGTCATAAGCAGCAAATATTCTGACCCAGAAATAGGGCGTCGTAATCTTGAGACATTGGTGTCAGCCACTATCGAAGCTACTCTCTTAAACCATGATATCTCAAGAGAAAGTACTGACAATTATTTTCAGGCTATTGAGTCTTTGTCATCAGATGCATTCGCCGCATACCGCAACCTAGTCTATGAAACACCTGGCTTTGAGCGTTATTTTCAGGAATCTACACCAATTCGCGAAATTTCTGAGTTACTTATTGGTAGCAGACCATCATCACGCACGAAATCTAATCTTATCGAGGATTTACGTGCAATACCCTGGGGTTTTAGCTGGAGTGTAAATCGGGCTACGATCCCTGGTTGGTATGGATTTGGTTCGGCTGTAGAAGCATTTGTTCGGCGTGAAGGTCAAGGTGAGAAAGGGCTAGGACTACTTCAAAAAATGTACCAAACTTGGCCGTTCATGCAAACACTTCTATCCAATATGGATATGGTGCTAGCAAAGACAGATATGGGCATTGCGTCACGTTATGCCGAATTAGTTACAGACATCAAGTTGCGCGAAGAAATTTTTAATCGCATTCAAGTAGAATGGGACAGTAGTGTAAAGTGGCTGTATGCTATAACGAATAACACTGAACTACTACAAGATAATCCTACCCTTGCACGTAGTATCCGTAACCGTATCCCATACATTGATCCATTAAATCATCTTCAAGTCGAATTGTTGCGTCGTTATCGTTCGGGAGATACTGCTGATGCAATAAAACTTGCAATCCATCTTACTATAAATGGTGTTGCTGGCTGGTTGAGAAATAGCGGATAGAAAACACTTTATAAAGATGGTCTAGGGAACCGACCAGTCTGCCGATAAAATTTAGATTTTCTGATTTATATTCATACAGTCAATAATACACTGAGCTAGGTAATATTATCTTTGATTTCAGTTAGTTCAGATTCAAAAAAACTCATCTCTCCCAAACTTCCAAGTGTAGTATGTGTATCAGTACTAATAAGGTACTCGTACTCTCCTTCTTTTGGTATAAATTGCGGCTCTTTACTTATTCGCCCAAGTAAACTCGGCATAATTGCAGAAATAACTTTAACTCGTTGTCCCACTTTGAACTTATATTTCTTCATTCTAGTTTTATCCTATCAGCTCTTTTGATTGAAAATATGTGCTTGAGCACTTTCTCAGAGAATTAAGTTTAAAAACCGATTATTTCTGGACATCTAACAAATTTAAATTTATAATTAATATGATATTTAATCATATTATTATTGTACCGCATTTATTATATTATTGATATAATTGAATATATATAAATTAATAATGATAGATAATCAATAAATCTGCACAGAAGATCCGATTGATTCTTAACTTATATAAATTATATATCATTTGAATAATTGACAAGTAATCAAGCAAAAAAATGGGCTATTAGTATTGCTTGTGAAAATGATGGTCATATAAAACAATTTATGGCCCACAATCCGCAAATTAGAAGGAGACAAATTTGGACCGGGAAACAAAATTAGATATTTGCACTAAATGTAATTCTACGCATGTAAAGACATACACATTACCTTATTATGTGGAAAATCTTCATGGCATACGTATTGGAATTAATGATTGTGTAATTAAGACAGCTTGCTACCTATGTAAAGAAGAAGTGATTTCTATTCCTGATATAAATGGTCTAGTTTCTGCTGCCGCCGTTGCACGAATTATGCATACCACTAAATTAAATGGATCTGAAATTAAATTTCTTCGTAAAGCAATTAAGTTACCTTCAAAGGATTTTGCCAAAATCATGGGCATTAGACCAGAAACTGTTTCTCGTTGGGAAGGTAGTGGTGAACAACAAATTGGTTATTCTGAAGAAAAAATATTTAGAATTTTAGTTGGAAACAAGTTAAAAAATGAATTGCAAGAAGGTGATAAAGCTCCGGCTGTAGAATACGATTATATGACCATCATAAAAATGGTCATAAATCCAATTAGGCCGTCTGGAAATGCCCCGCTTTTAAAATTTGCAAGAGTAAAAATGAAGCTAAAAAACCAAAAAATTCAAGATATTTGGGATGAATCAGAATTTAAAGCGGCGTAAGATAAACACAGCGCTAAAATTATTTCGAAAAATATGATTGATAATAAATAATAAATTATGGAGACGAGCTAAGAATATATTTTAATGTTACTTCCTTGTCTTAAAAAAACAAGTTTTTATCGCTTCTTACTTAGACTGTTTCCTTGCAGCGCGTATGCGTGCACGTTCTGCTCCTAGTTTAGAAACTTCTGTATCCAATTTTTTCAGACGACGCTTTTCTATCTCTAAAATATCAAATTTTTTGCTGCCATTAATACCATGAGCGCTGCCTTTAGTTTGTATAATCGGCGCCCCTTGCTTAACAGCTCTTGCTCGTTCGCGTTCAGCTCCTAATTTGGAAACTTCCACTTCTAATTTTTCTAGACGGCTATTTTCGTCATGATTTAACTTGTCTAAATGTAGTTTTCCTACATTATTTACCTTGTCGACTCCATCTTTGGCATGTAATTGGAATGCACCTAATATTAATATAACAAATATATAGAGTTTCAATGCTTTCCGTTTTTTAAAATTATTATTAAGCATCTATTTGTATAATAAATATATCAGAATATCTGTGTTTCAGACGACCAACCTGGCCAACCCCTCAGGAAGGTCAGCTCCCATTACAATTCTTTGCTCGTATACCACGACGCCAACACCAAATCCTATTTCCTTATTCCCAGAAAGGATGTTACTTCCTATTCGAACGCCACCACCTTGAATTTCGCATTCAGGAAGCCTTTGTGAAAGCCCCTTTATAACGCGCCTTTCCTTGTTAAAGCTATAAAGTTCCTGACCATTAAGAATTACTTTAAAGCCATCTTCTGTAGGCTCATATTGTATGTTTGGGGCAGGTTCATTGCCCAAAACTTCTATTACTGCCTTTTTGCCATCTAGCAATATTATTGAGATGCGGCCTGACTTATCTTCTAAGATTGCTCTCTTGCCCCATAATAATGGTATTTTAACGTCCTCAAATTTTTGACTTCCCATATTTAAATTCATGATTCAACCTATTTTTGATTTACAGCCCTTATTTGCATCCTACTCAGGTGCTTTATGCATTAATAAAAAAGCCGCATAGAAATACTTACAACAATTTTTTATTATTTATTTCATTCAAAAATTGATTATTCGACTATACCTTTGATCTATTTATCCTATAGTGGATGTAACGGCAAAAATTTGACAATCTAAAGTAGTTTAAATTGAGAAGAAATACTTGTTACATTTGTGTTATCTGCCTTGGCTATCGCATATACTGAACGGCTTATGAAGGAAAAAGAGCATTAATCAAGAAATTGGTTTTTTTATTTAAAATGATAAAACTTGGTGTTTTCTTTAATATCTATCACCGATTTTGAGCACAGTGATCTCACAAAACAAATCTAAATACCTTGCAGCAGATGTGGGCCAACGAGAAGTCTGGTCGTGGGCAATGTTTGATTTTGCAAATTCCGGCTACACAACAGTTGTCATTACAACAATTTTCAATGCTTATTTCGTCGCTGTGGTAGCTGGTAATCAGGATTGGGGAACGTTTGTATGGACATTAACACTGGCAATATCATACGTGCTTATTATTCTGACCGCACCGATTCTAGGCGCGTACGCTGATGCTTATGCCGTAAAAAAACGTCTTTTATTTCTTACTACTATAGGTTGTATCACTTTTACCGCGCTGCTTTTCTTTGTTGGACCAGGAGACTTTTGGTTGGCGATATTGCTTGTAATATTTGCTAACTTCTTCTTCGGTAGTGGCGAGAATTTGATTGCCGCATTTCTACCTGAACTGGCAAAAAGCAGATCAATTGGAAAGGTGTCGGGTTGGGGTTGGAGTTTGGGCTATATTGGTGGCATGATAAGCTTAGGTTGCTCGCTAGCGTATGTGACCTGGGCACAAGAGCAAGGACAACAGTCCAACGAATTCGTGCCAGTAACCATGCTAATAACCGCTTCTTTATTCGCTATATCCTGCACTCCGACATTTCTGTATCTTAAAGAACGAGCACAACCGCAACCACATCTACACAACCAAAGCATACTAGGAGAGACATTTGCGCGGCTTATCGGGACTATTAAGCATGTGCGTGATTATCGAGACTTGGCGCGCTTTCTTATATGTCTTGTATCCTATCAGGCAGGCATCCAAACAGTTATCGTGATAGCGGCTATATATGCTCAACAGGTAATGGGCTTTAGTCCCGGCGATACCATACTACTAGTTGTATTAGTTAATATTACCGCTGCGCTGGGCGCATTCGTGTTTGGTAATGTACAAGATAAAATTGGTCATATTCCAACCATTGCGTTGACTCTCATTGGCTGGATCATCATGGTATTACTTGCTTGGGTGGCAGAAGAACGAAGTACATTCTGGTTAGCAGCAAACATTGCAGGATTTTGTTTAGGAGCATCTCAGTCAGCAGGGCGCGCTTTGGTTGGATACTTTACCCCCGCCCTTCGACGTGCTGAATTTTTTGGACTATGGGGACTAGCAGTAAAATTATCATCGATACTAGGGCCAGTAACATATGGGCTGGTAAGCTGGATATCACATGGCGACCACCGCCTAGCGATGCTAATTACTAGCAGCTATTTTATTATCGGCCTATTAATATTACTGGGAGTAGATGTACGGAGGGGCCGACAGGCAGCATTACGCAATAAAGCAATTTTTAATACGGCATAAAATCCATTCGCTAGCACCATTTAAATAAATTATTTGTTGTTGGGTTACTTCCTATTAACCGGTAAATTTACTTTTTTTGTTTAAACTCAGATTTTAGAAAATTTGTAAATTTAGTGTTGCATTTTTTGGTGATCACTGTGGTCATCGCTTTGCTGATGCATTTTATGGTGGTCGCTATGATCTTCACCATGTTGATCATGAAAATCAGCATGCTGGTCTCTCTCTTTGGCTTTATGTTCGCTACTTAATTTAGAGGATTTAAGTGGTGTAAACCGGGCGGCTTGTGCTTCTTGTCCCGGCAATCTTATAAACACAACTATCTTCGTTTCCGGAGTAACTATAAAATCTCCGGTTGCTTTAAACATGTTCTCACAAGCAGGCTCTAACTTAACCGTTGTTTTAGTCTCACCAGTTTGAAAAATCGCTTTGCTTATGCCGCCTTCTACATTAATTTTACTATTCGCATGATCTGTTACATAGAGCACAACCTCCTTATCTTTTGCTACAATTTCCAGATGATAAGGACCCGCCATACGCATTTGCCCGCCATTAGGCGCCTCGACTGAATCAAAATACTCATCAGTGTGTGACCAAACATGCGGCGACAGTATTAACACTACAACAGCCAGGAATGTAGCTACTAACTTATTCATTTCTTTTCTCCTCTATATAACGATTTATTTTGTTAATTTGTTTATTCGCAGTCAACCACATTTTTTCTAAAAAGTAGATCAGTGTACATGGTCATCTGGTGGCGGTAGAATTTCTTTTTCTCGTTTAAGTTGTGCTACTTGTCGCATCAATAAATCTAAGTTTGTCCATCCCTCACCGTCTGCTACAGGAATCCATCGTGCCCGTAAATACCCGAAACGATCTATTAGAAATTCCAGGTGTGTAGGTATAGAACCCTTACCTAGAAGATCGGGTCGTCCAAGTGTTCTACGATACAAGACATAACTTTGAGTGATTTCCTTTGCTCCCTGGGTTACAACTGGAAAGGGAGTGCTTGCAGTAATTTCTGCTAAGTCTTGTGGATCTAGGTTGTGCATAGGAACAGCTAGTACTTCCGCATTACCGTTACTTAGTTTGTCATAAGCCATTCGTAGCTGCTCAAGCCGCTCACGTGATTCTGGCCATGAAAACAAAACTAATAAAACTGCTTTTTGGTACCAAAAATCTTGAAGGATACCACTTGACCCATCGTGTGCAGTATAAGAAAAATTAGGGGGGCCTTGAGAAGGTTTATTAGGAACAACTTTAGGGCTCATAAGACGTGCCTGATAACCACGAGACATAGCATGAATGTAATTTACTACATCCCAACGACCTTCTTCATCAAGCTTGTCTTCAAAACCCGGCATGCCTGTATCTGGAATACCCTTAGTTAACCAATTAAAAAAATCACCGGCCGTGTGCCTTTCCGTATGCGGCTCTGTAAGTAGATCTGCTGGTAGTTTAGAAAAACTCTTTGCCAAAACCCCATTTCCTTTTCCTTGAGGCCCATGACAAACTACACAGTTTTCACTGAAAAAATTTGCGCCGTTAGCGATAGAAATAGAATCAAATGGGACCGGGGTATTAAGATAGGTTTCTGGATAAGCCTCAACAGCAAGCGGAGGCAACACCACAGCAAGTGCACATACAATAAGTATCGCTGGAACACCAAAACGACGTTTTGCCATCCACTTCTTTGCTCTACCAACTACGATTATTCCTATTGCAACAAAAAGCAAAGCAAGACCCCACCACACACG
>JAHELA010000038.1:0-3153 GCA_024644425.1 Nitrosomonadaceae bacterium | reverse complement strand
GTGCACATACAATAAGTATCGCTGGAACACCAAAACGACGTTTTGCCATCCACTTCTTTGCTCTACCAACTACGATTATTCCTATTGCAACAAAAAGCAAAGCAAGACCCCACCACACACGCATTCGTACTGCTGGATCTTCCCAAGTTGCATCAATAGAAAAACGAAACGGATAGGGCCATTCTTCAATGACGGTATGTTTTGCCGGAATAGTATTAGCAAGTACGGTTGCAAGTATTACTAATAAAGTAGCAATTACAAACTCAATACGAACCCACTTTCTTAGATTTTGTCCACCAATTGCTGCCAGAGCCTGCCCCTGAGCAAGTGAAGGGAGCCAGGCAGAACGGGCACGTGAAGCGATTAAGAGAACCAGTATAAGCAGGGAAATTTTGGCAAGAAGGAGCCAACCATATTGTGTTGCTACTAACGCACCGTATATTTCGTCTAACATGCTATCTGCAACAATTACACCTGATATAATGATGCCTAGCATTACAGGCATCGCCATAACCGAAAAACGCTTCAGTGTTTGTATTCCGTTCTGATCAATTGCCCCATGTGCTTGTCCTGCTTTTTTAGTAAATATTATTAATAGAAACGCAGGTAAGGCCCCGAACCAGACTCCCGCAAGCACAATATGCAAAACATATGGGAGTATCGATGTAACTGTTATTTCTTCTGCTGCAGAATGGCTCGAAAGTGATCCCACTGACAACGCTATGATTGCTAATATCGCACACAATACATATTTCCATTGAGCCCTGTCAGCAGAAGATGAACTCTGTATATAAATAGCCGCTACTAATGCAAGAACTGCGAAGCCTTCTCGCCACATCCAAACATGGCCAGTTCGCGTTTTTGTAAGAAAAGAATACCAGGCCCCCGGTTGCCAAGCATGCTCAGTGATACCTGTTGCCAGTGCTGAAGTAATTGCAAGTACCGCCAATAATCCAAATACTAGTGTACCTGCTAACAATGGAAGAGCACGTTCAAGTCGAGTAATCCACGTGCTTGAAAGAGTAGTCCTGCTATGTACAGCAATTGCAAGAAAAACGCTGCTTCCTATTAAGATCATGTTGGCTACTAACTGAAGCCAACGGGCAAATACCGCTATGATCTCGATCATTTGCCTTGTGCTGTACCCTTGTTCTTCACCTTGAAGTTGAAAGACTCATCAACAATGTGGCCATCTACTGAAAGCACCCGGAATTTAACAGTGTATTTTCCTGGCTTTAACTCAGACAAAGGCAGAACAATTGATTTCGGGTCATCTGAAACAACTTGTGGTTTTGTATCTGTAACCGGCTTTTTGTTGGCTCCAAGGACTGATAATGAAGTGTACGCACCTTCAATTTCTTCGTTAAACCAGAGACGCACTTCTGTTGGCGCTTTGTCCAATGAAGCCCGACGCGCTGGTTCAGCTTTTATCAGCTGTGCGTGTGCAAATACTGGCGCTGTATGCGCTATCATTGATAGAGCTATTGCAATGCTTACTAAAATTTTCATATGCGCAGAAAATATCATTGATCCCATCTTATCCTCTTGAAGACCGTTATATCTAAACGTGATAAATGTATATTAGTTGACAGATTGCTTTTGGCTTAGTTCGAGCAAATCGCGATTAGCATAAAACTACTAATTATTTCTTTACTAAGCAGCGGCGCCGTCTTTAGGTTTTTTGCCCACTTTTAGCAAGAAAATCGCCCCTGCACCAATAGCTGCCGCAATGGCAAAAACCAAGCCCGAGGGCATGTTGCTCTCACCTTCTCCCACTGCAAATGGAAATCGCGATACATGTTCTTCTTCGCCAATTACAGTTACCAACCCAACAAATTTTCCAGGTTTACTAAAATTATGTTCAAAGTTAATTGATCCATTTGAATAAACCTTAGATGGAAGATGAAGTACAGTGATACCATCAAGATTTTCTTCCGAACCAGTATCCTTAATTACACGAACCTCTGTAGGCAAAGGACGAAGAGCTTCTTCAATATAATCAAGAGCCACTACTGTGCGCCCAGTAGACGGAATATCTTCACAGAACTCTTTCTCTTGTGAGCTATCAGGTTGATAGCCAGTAAAATGCATAGTGTAGGGACCAATCGTAAGCTTGCATAAATCATCAGCAAGTGACAGTCCGCCATGCGCTTGTATTTGTGTGGAAAATGAAAAGAGCCCAACCGATAATATTAAGTATACTAGCCCAGCCCTTATAAATTGTAAAAACATCATAAAACCAACCCTTATAAAATTGTAAACTCTACATCTATTAGATTCTTGTATTGTAACCTAGTATAAATGTCATGTATCGTCTTTGATCTAGATCAATTACTGCAGCCTAAGAACGACGAGATACTAACCAGCTTTGTACTCGTTTCGATTTGATAAATTTATACCCAATAAAAGTAAGTAACAATAATGCTATTCCCGGTCCAAGCGCGCTACGAAGAAGTTTCGCATAATTGATCATCTGCACCCGTAATGGATACTGATATCGAACAGGCGGCACCCCTTCACCTGTGATAAATATTGTGTATTGCCCTTGATCCAAATTGGTCTTTTGCCAAATCACTCCGTCCGGATGATAACTTGGTTTCACAATTGTTACTGTTTCATCCTCTGTTTCGTTGGTTCCTTTTACTAACCGTATTCCAACCGGCATGTCACGTAGAGCTTGATCAACAAGATCTATTACCAAATAAGTTTCTCCTCCCTTGGGAATTTCCGTACAATAATGAGCGGTTGGCTCATATTGGGGCTGATAAGTGCTTAGATGTACCATGCTATTGCCGGCTCTACGCATACAGCTATCTTCTTCAATAGATACCTTTCCATGCGCGCTAACTACACCCGCGTAAAGCACCATAACAAGAATGACAGCCGTAGCGCCTACCCGCGCTGCTTGCTTAACCACGGACGAATCCTCCTGTTTAGGTATTACAAATAATTTGTAGTTTAATCTATCTCTATTGATAGGACAATAATGCTGATATGTTGATACACATCTAGTAATTTATCTCTCCCCATCAAAAAAAACCGATCCACCATCCCGTCATATGACGGGGGCGGATCGGTGTCATGCCTGTCTTGCCTTATAGCTTGGTAAAGACTGGAATAACAGGGCCAGCTATGCTGTTGATATTGCGATCA
>JAHELA010000037.1 GCA_024644425.1 Nitrosomonadaceae bacterium | reverse complement strand
TTGCAGTTTTTCTCGTAAATTAGCAAAACGTACATGAATAGTTCCAGAAAACTGACCTGCAATTTTTGCAAGATTGAAAGCATGCATTGGTTGGCCAGTTTCTAGCATCACATAATTTGTAATATCTACAACTGTGTTGACAGTGTGAATTCCGCTTCGCACTAAACGTCGGGATATCCATGTGGGAGTTGGCGCGTCCAACCTAATTTTACGGATTATCCTGCCACAATAAAGGGGACATGCATCAGGCTCATCAACTTGTATAGTTAAGGTATTTTCTATTTCACATTTGACTGACTTAATTTCAACTAGATTAAGTTGTGATGAAGAAATTGCTGCTACTTCTCGTGCCACACCTGATAATCCTAGACAATCAGCGCGGTTAGGAGTTAATTTTAGTGTAAAGATTTTGTCATCGAGCTCATAGTATTCACGGAAATCTGCGCCCGTTGGAGCGTCGCTAGGAAGCAATAACAGACCTTCTGTTTCTTCTCTAATACCTAATTCCTTAGCTGAACAAAGCATGCCAAAAGATTCAACTCCGCGCACACTTACTTGCTTAATGCTCATGCATGGGAGTTGTGCGCCAATCAATGCACATGGAACTTTTGCTCCAACATGAATATTAGTAGCTCCACAAATAATTTGTAAGGGCTCATTATTTGCAGCTTTATCTATTTTTACTTGGCATATATTAAGGCGATCTGCATTTACATGCTTATTTATTGATAACACTTCAGCAACTACTACTCTATTAAAGGTTGGTGCTACGGGCTCAACGGTTTCCACCTCTAGGCCAGCCATGGTTAAAGAATTGGCTAACTCACTACTTGAAAGTAACGGATTGACTATAGTGCGAAGCCAGCTTTCAGGAAATTTCATAGTGATCTACTATATTTGCTAAAGGAGCAATTAATGATTTTAATTAAACTGTCTCAAGAAACGTAAATCATTTTCAAAAAACATTCGTATATCGCTTACTCCATACCTCAGCATCGTCAATCGTTCTACACCCATTCCAAAGGCAAAACCAGTGTATTTTTCATTATCTATGTTGACATGTTTAAGGACTTTGGGGTGAACCATACCGCAGCCAAGTATTTCCAGCCAACCGGTGAATCCACATACCCTACAACCTTTATTGTTGCAAATTACACAGCTAATATCCATTTCAGCTGATGGCTCAGTAAATGGAAAGAAAGAAGGGCGAAAGCGTGTCAGTAATTCATCATTCTCTGAGAATTGCTTTATAAAATTTACTAATATAGCTTTTAAGGCAGAAAAATTGGTAGTTTCATCTATCCATAGGCCTTCCACCTGATGAAACATAGGTGTATGAGTTACATCAGAATCACATCGATATACTCGTCCTGGTGCTATTACCCTAATTGGTGGTCGATTATTTTGCATGTAACGGATCTGAACTGGTGATGTATGGGTGCGCAACAAATACTCATTTCCTTCATTCGCAATGTAGAACGTGTCGTGCATTGCTCTTGCCGGATGGTTTTCTGGGATATTAAGCGCGGTAAAATTGTAGAAATCAGTTTCGATCTCTGGGCCTGAAGCAACAGTAAAACCTATTGAATGGAACAATGCTTCGATACGTTCAAGTGTGCGTGTTACCGGGTGTAAGCCACCTATACCCAGTCCACGCCCTGATAGAGTTACATCGAGTACTTCCTTGGTCAATTGTGCTTTCATTTCCTTGACCTGAATTGTTTCACTGCAGGAATTTATCCTTGTTTCTATTTCCTCCTTTAATTTGTTTATGCGGTTACCCATTTTAGGTCGTTCTTCTGAAGATAGCTTTTTTAATCCCCTAAGTAATTGAGTAAGAACACCATTTTTTCCAAGATAGTGTACTTTTGCTTTCTCAAGCTCTGTAGTGTTATCTATAGTGCCAAAAAGAATTTTTGCTTCTACGAGAAGTTTTTCTAGATCGTTCATGAGAACACAATGTGAGGCGGATTACCAAAGCTGTACAAGACATAAGAAGGCAAAGGCTCTTTCATCCCTTAACCTGCATTTATCTCTTTTTTCACTATAGCAAACTATGTAGTAAGGCTAGTTTTAGCTTGCTCAACTAATTTTTCGAATGTTGGTTTATCAAAGACAGCAATATCAGCTAGTACTTTTCGATCCACTTCGATTTTAGCTTTCTTAAGGCCATTCATGAAAACACTGTAGGGCAAGCCACATTCCCTCGCAGCGGCGTTTATGCGAGAGATCCAAAGGGCTCGGAATTGACGCTTTTTCTGACGACGATCTCGATAAGCGTATTCCCCTGCTTTCATCACCGCTTCCTTGGCGATTCGATAAACATTTTTTCGCCGACCACGGTATCCCTTAGCTAGATTCAATACTTTTTTGTGACGTGCATGAGCCGTTACACCACGTTTTACTCTAGGCATGTTAAGTCTCTCCTTAGGCGTAGGGGATCATAGCGTGTACCGATGCTAAATTACTATGATGAACATCAGTGGTTCCTCTTAACTGGCGCTTACTCTTGGTAGTTTTTTTCGTGAGAATATGCCGTTTGAATGCATGTGAGCGTTTTACACTGCCGCCAGCCCTTACTTTAAAGCGCTTTGCTGCACCACGCTTGGTTTTCATTTTGGGCATGATATAACTCCTGTTTTTATATGACGCTAGGTGTATCCTAATCGGAAAGCTTTTATAACCTAGACATCACTTGGTTTTTTTACTAATAAGAAATTCGATATTACTCTACCTTTAATTATATTGATAATAACCAATTAATTTCATTTTATAGTTTTTGGATTGTAGATTTAGTTTCAATCGTCAAATCCGTTTCCAAATCCTTAGTATTCTGCGTTAAATCATTGTTTTCCGCAATTGTATTTGTTTTAATCTCTTTTGGTGGTTTGGTGTCCTTAGGCTTCGCCAACTTCGTCTCTTTTCTCTTAGGTGATAAGACCATAACCATTTGCCGCCCTTCCATTCTTGGAAACTGCTCTATTGTTGCATAGGCTTCCAAGTCGTTTTTTACCCTTTCTAGTAAGCGAACACCAAACTCCTGATGCGCCATTTCACGTCCACGGAAACGAAGTGTGACTTTAGCTTTATCTCCATCGGCCAAGAAACTAATCAAGTTGCGAAGCTTAATATTGTAGTCACCATCATCTGTATTCGGACGGAATTTTACCTCTTTGATTTGGACCTGTTTTTGCTTAAGTTTCGCTTCGTGTTTTTTCTTACTTTCTTGATAACGAAACTTTCCATAATCCATCAATCTGCATACTGGTGGTTTTGCAGTAGGGGCGATTTCAACCAAATCTATATCAGCTTCGTCCGCCAAAGATAAAGCAACTTCCAGAGTAACGATACCTATCTGCTCTCCTTTTACTCCTATTAATCGCACTTCAGGCGCATTAATCTCGAAATTGACACGTGCCGCTTTTTCCTGAGCTATAGTAGTCTTCCCCGAATTTGTTAAAAAATTTAAGCTGCTCCTATCTTTGTAGATATCTCTACTTTTAAGCGTTCAATCAACACCTGAAGAGACATTTGACCAAGATCGGCACCAGATCGTGTGCGCACTGAAACTGTTTCAGTTGATACTTCCTTAGACCCCACAATGATCTGATAGGGCAGCTTTTGTAAACTATGTTCACGTATTTTATAGGGTATCTTTTCATTTCTCAAGTCTGCATACGCTCTAATATCGCTGCACTTAAGTTCTTCAGTAATTTTTATTGCATAGTTTGCTTGTTTTTCAGAAATATTCATTACCACTACTTGACTTGGTGAGAGCCATAAGGGAAGTGCGCCAGCATAATTCTCAATTAGAATACCAATGAAGCGCTCCAATGATCCTAAAATTGCTCGGTGCAGCATTACTGGTACTTGGCGAGTGTTATCTTCAGCAACAAATTCTGCACCTAGTCTTTCTGGCATAGAAAAATCAAGCTGGAGTGTGCCGCATTGCCACATCCTACCGATACTGTCTTTGAGAGAAAAATCTATCTTTGGCCCATAAAATGCACCTTCACCTGATTGTACTTTCCAGGCGAGTTGTTTGTGTTGTAACGCTAGTTCTAGAGCAGTTTCTGCTTCATCCCATTGCTTTTCTGAGCCGACACGCATTTGTGGGCGGGTTGATAGTTCTACCAAAATATCATTAAAGCCAAAGTCAGAGTATACTTTTTGCAAGAGGTCAATAAAATTTACTACTTCATTTTGTATTTGGGCCTCCGTACAGAAAATATGCGCATCATCTTGAGTAAATGTTCTTACACGCATAAGGCCGTGCAATGCACCAGAGGGTTCATTACGGTGACAAGAACCAAATTCGGCTAGCCGTAATGGTAAATCACGATAGCTTTTTAATCCCTGGTTAAACACTTGAATATGGCCAGGGCAGTTCATTGGTTTAATAGCAAAGTTGCGTTCTTCCGAGTGTGTAGTAAACATATTTTCACGAAAATTTTCCCAATGCCCAGAGCGTTCCCATAAGGCTTTATCAAGCACTTGGGGAGTTCGTATTTCTTGATAACCATTATTTTTGAGTACTCCACGTATGTATTGTTCTACCTGTTGCCAGACAATCCAACCGCTGGCATGCCAAAATACCATACCAGGTGCCTCTTCTTGGATATGAAATAAATTTAACTTCCTACCAAGCTTTCTGTGGTCACGCTTTTCCGCTTCTTCAAGATGGAGGAGATAAGTATCCTGATCTTCTTTTTTTGTCCAGGCAGTACCATAAATTCTTTGTAGCATTTCATTGTGCGAATCTCCTCGCCAATAAGCTCCCGCTACTTTCATCAGTTTAAATACTTTAAGTCTAGAAGTAGCAGGAACGTGAGGTCCACGGCATAAATCTGTAAAATTTCCCTGTGAATAAAGCGATACATCTTCCTCACCTGGAATAGCTTCTATGATTTGTGCCTTGTAGTGCTCACCTTGAGCCTTAAAAAATTTAATCGCCTCTGAACGTTCCCATATCTTCCGTTTTATTTTTAGATCGCGCCTACTAATTTCAATCATGCGTTTTTCGATTGCTTTCAGGTCTTCAGGTGTAAATGTATGCTTGTATGAAAAGTCATAGTAAAATCCATTTTCGATTACAGGCCCAATAGTGACCTGGGCTTCAGGAAATAATTCCTTCACTGCATGCGCCAGTAAATGTGCGCTTGAATGACGAATTATTTCAAGCCCCTCCGAATCTTGTTCAGTTACGATTACAAGGTCGCTATCAACTTCAATACGGTCAGAAGTATCTACTAATTTTCCATTCACTTTACCTGCCAATGCTGCATTTGCAAGCCTTGCACCAATTGACTTTGCAACTTCCATTACTGTTATTGATTGATCGAATTTACACTCCGAACCATCCGGTAAACGAATAATTGGCACAGTTAATTCCTTTGATAGAGAGATATAGAAAATTATACCAGCGAATACAGTTTAAAATGCAGCTCTTAAAGAAACTTAACAGTATCTAACATGGAAAACATATAGAATTAAGTTTTTATTTTAAAAAATATCTCGGCTACACAATCTCTGACATATTTTATATGGAGTTATTTTTATAATTTTGTAGCACTTCGTAAAGTATTAGAAATATACTCAACCCAGTACTTGACTTTTTGTTCTGATTCACCCTCTACCATTACTCGTACAAGCGGTTCAGTTCCCGAAGCGCGTAAAAGTAAACGTCCTCGGTTACCAAGATCCTGTTCAGCTTTTTTTTGAGCATCCTTAATCGATGCAATAGACCTAAAATCAAATCCTTTTTGTATTTTCACATTTATAAGTTGTTGGGGGTAAAGTTTCACGCCACGTAAAAGCTCTGCTAGTGACTTACTAGAATCTTTCATTGCATACAGCACTTGTAATGCAGAAATAATCCCGTCTCCTGTTGTATGCTTGTCAATACAAATTATGTGACCAGATCCTTCTCCTCCTAGCTCCCAATCCTTTTTTTGTATTAGCTCTAATACATGACGGTCGCCGACATTAGCACGAGCAAAAGGAATACCTAATTTATTAAATCCATTTTCTATTGCAAGATTAGTCATTAAAGTACCGATTACTCCGCCCTTTAGTATTTTTCTTTGTTGACGGTGTTTGGCAATTATGTAGAGTAGCTGGTCGCCATCATAGAGTGAGCCATTTTTATCAGACATGATCAGGCGATCACCATCTCCATCAAGTGCAATACCGATATCAGCATGGTGTTGTCTGACAGCTTTTTGAATTGTTGTACCATGCGTAGCGCCACATTTCTGATTGATATTTAGCCCATCAGGCTGTGCTCCTATTACAACCACATCTGCACCAAGCTCATGAAACACGTGGCCAGCAACGTGGTATGCTGCTCCATGTGAGCAATCAACAACTATACGTATGTCACGCAAATCAAGATGATATGGAAAAGTACTTTTACAAAATTCTATATAACGCCCAGATGCGTCGTTGACTCTTCTTGCTCGACCAAGTTGTGCAGAAGGCATGGACGTAATTGGCGCATCTAGACCCATTTCTATATCATCTTCAGTTGTATCAGATAGTTTATTACCCGAGGCAGAAAAAAACTTGATACCGTTGTCTTCAAATGGATTATGTGATGCAGAGATCACAATACCTGCTTGAAGCCGTAGTGCGCAGGTAAGATAGGCAACAGCTGGAGTCGGCATAGGTCCGGTTAATAGTACATCTACTCCAGCCGCAGAGAGTCCTGCTTGCAAGGCTGACTCAAGCATATAGCCAGATATGCGCGTATCTTTGCCAATCAGCACAGCAGGGCGTTCATCTTTAGATAGGTATCTGTCAGCTGAGGCTAGCACCTTACCTGCCGAGTAACCAAGGTGCATGACAAATTCTGGGGTGATAGGTGTGTTTCCAACTCGTCCACGTATGCCATCAGTACCAAAAAATCTTTTTGTCAATTTGGTTTTCCTTTATTAATTAATGTTTAAAACTTTACGAACAATATTGTTTTATTTTATTCATGTTTGGCCTATTACAGCATTGTAAACTGCTAAAGCATCCTTTGTTGCCTTTACATCATGAACTCGGAGGATTCTTGCACCTTTAGTTGCAGCTAACAATGCTGCTGATATACTAGAGTGAATTCTATCGTCTACTGCATTACCTGTGATTTCTCCCAACATGGATTTACGCGATAATCCCACCAGAACAGATACACCCATATCCATAAAATAGTCTAGGTGGCGTAATATTTGGAGATTATGCTCAAATGTTTTACCAAATCCAAACCCTGGATCAATTGTTAGCTGTTCTTTTGAGATTCCTGCTGCTTGTGCGGCATCAATCCGTTGTCGTAAAAAATCTTTCACTTCAACAATTACATCACAGTATTGTGGGTTTATCTGCATATTATGTGGTTTTCCTTGCATATGCATTATGCAAGCCGCTACCCCCTCAGTTGATACAACCTCAAGGGCTTCTGGTTCCTGTAGAGCATTGATATCATTTATCATAACTGCTCCTGTTTTTATTGCTGCGCGCATTACTTTCGGTTTAGATGTATCAACAGAAATTGGAATATTCATGCTGGCTAGGGCTTCCACCACTGGAAGAACTCGACGTAATTCTTCTTCGACACATACCTGAATGCTTCCAGGGCGAGTAGATTCACCTCCAATATCTAGTATGTCAGCGCCCTCTTTAATTAATTGTGTAGCATGACGAATAGCATTTTTAGTCAATGCAAATTTACCATTTTCAGAAAAGGAGTCTGGGGTTACATTCACAATCCCCATTACAAGAGGACCCCGATGGGGTATGGAATCATGAGTATTTTTAAATAGGGAGATCAAGAAGAACTTCGAAAAACACTTGGCTTAGATAACAAATCTTTTTCACACAATTGTTTTCACATTTGTGAGCATTGTAAGTAAAGAATACCTATTGCATTCCCCGGCTTTATCCGCCTTTATGCTTCTTGAGCTGGGGTGGGGGTTGCAGTTGCAGGGGCACCTGGAGGTGTTGGATCGTCTTTTGGCGGAGTTGATGCAGTTTGAGCCGGTTTAGGTGGTCGCGGTGGGCGACCCTCCATAATATCTTTAATTTGATCCGAATCTATGGTTTCCCATTCTAGCAAGGCCTTAGCCATAGCTTCAATCTTGTCACGGTTTTCTTCAATCAACTTCCGTGCTAAGGCGTATTGTTGATCAATTATACGGCGAATTTCTATGTCTACATTCTGCATTGTAGCTTCACTCACATTTTTGTGAGTGGTGACAGAACGACCTAGGAAAACCTCACCTTCATTTTCTCCATATACCATAGTGCCAAGTGATTCAGACATGCCCCATTGGGTTACCATACGGCGAGCCATTTCAGTAGCTCGCTCAAAATCGTTAGATGCACCAGTAGTCATCTGTTTCATGAATACTTCTTCAGCAATACGCCCTCCAAACAGTACCGCAATATTCTGTAGTATTTCTTCACGATCCATACTAAATCTATCTTCAACAGGCAATTGCATGGTTACGCCCAGTGCACGTCCTCGAGGGATAATGGTAACTTTATGTACTGGATCAGTCTTAGGAAGGAGCTGCGCTACCACAGCATGACCAGATTCATGGTATGCAGTATTGCGACGTTCATGTTCAGGCATTACAACTGAACGTCGCTCGGCACCCATAAATATTTTGTCTTTTGCGCGTTCAAAGTCGTCCATATCTACGAGTCGTTTATTACTACGTGCTGCAAACAGAGCGGCTTCATTAACTAAGTTAGCCAAATCTGCACCTGACATACCTGGAGTGCCGCGTGCAATAATGTCTGCTTGTACATCTGGGGAGATTGGCACCTTTCGCATATGTACATGAAGTATTTGTTCACGTCCGCGTATGTCTGGTAGTGGAACTGTTACTTGTCTGTCGAATCGACCGGGACGTAACAATGCTGGATCCAGCACGTCAGGACGATTGGTGGCTGCAATTACAATCACGCCAGCTGTACCTTCAAAACCATCCATCTCAACCAGTAATTGATTCAATGTTTGTTCTCGTTCATCGTTGCCGCCACCCAAGCCCGCACCACGTTGACGGCCAACTGCATCAATTTCATCTATGAATATAATGCATGGCGCATTTTTTTTGGCTTGCTCAAACATGTCTCTTACTCTTGCAGCACCCACACCAACAAACATCTCAACGAAATCAGATCCAGAAATAGTGAAAAAAGGTACCTTGGCTTCACCTGCAATAGCACGCGCCAGTAAAGTTTTCCCAGTGCCAGGATTACCGATCATCAATACGCCACGTGGTATATGGCCACCAAGTTTCTGGAATTTGGTAGGTTCGCGCAGGAACTCGACCAACTCTGAAACCTCTTCTTTAGCCTCCTCGCAACCTGCCACATCAGCAAATGTCACCTCATTGGTGGACTCATCTAACATACGTGCCTTGCTCTTACCAAATGAGAATGCTCCACCACCACGTCCCCCACCCTGCATTTGGCGCATGAAGAAAATCCATACGGCTATTAGCAACAACATTGGGAACCATGACACAAAAATATTCATCAAAAGTGATGGTTCTTCCTCTGGCTTAGCATCAATGACAACACCTGCTTTGAGTAAGTCACTAACCATCCAAGGATCGGAAGGAGTGTATGTAGTAAAGCGCCTACCATCAGCCTTAGTACCTTTTAGTGTGCGCCCTTCAATTGTTACCTTGGCTATTCTGCCTTGCTTCACCTCGTCGATGAACTGGGAATACTCCATCGGTGTCTGCGTTGTTTGACGCGTACTGAACTGGTTAAATACCGTCATTAATACCAGTGCAATAACTAGCCAAATGACCATGTTTTTAACGAGATTGTTCAAAATAGCTCCTTGGTTAACATTTTCAGAATTCTTAGTAGTTTATTTTAACTCATTTCTAGATTTATAACAGGGCGCTTCTGATCAAAGACTTATCCTATTTTAGTGACTAAAACTTAACTAGGCTCGTATCTATTCTTACTTTATCTAGAAATGGCTACGGTATTCTCTATTGTTTCTTTAATCCCAATAAATATATTTCGTTGCTACGATTGCGCGATGCTTCAGGTTTCCGAGTTACTACTTTTTTGAATGAAGTGCGCATAGTACGTAGAAATTGTTCAAAACTAGAGCCTTGAAACACTTTGACGAGAAAATTGCCACCAGAGTTCAATTGTTCTAAAGAAAATTCTAAAGCTAGCTCAGCCAAATACATACTACGTGCCTGATCATACACTCCTACACCACTTATATTAGGAGACATATCTGAAATTACAAGGTCAATTGGTTTTTTCCCAAGTTTTGTTCTCAATTCAATTAAAGTGGCTTCTTTTTCAAAATCACCCTGAATAAATGTTACGCCAGGCAGTGGTTCCATATCTAGTATATCCAGTGAGAAGACTTTGCCACACCTGCCTACCATTTTTAAAGCTACCTGAGACCAGCCACCAGGCGATGAGCCTAAGTCTACTACTATCATTCCTGATTTTAGCAAATGTTCACGCTTTGAGATTTCAATTAACTTGTAAGCGGCACGTGAACGATAACCTTCTTTCCTTGCTTGCTTGACGTAGAAATCATTAACATGCTCCTTTATCCAGATCTTACTGGATTTGGCTTTTTTCATTTGGTGCGATTATGGCTTCCAGAAGAAATTATGGCAGCTCACTATGTCTTTCCTTATCGTGAGTAAAGAGTTTATTATCCACACTAGTTCTTTGATGAAAGGATTGAGTAAAATCTAAATATATTTTACTTTATGAATTGTGTATTCTCTTATTCCACCTGGGGCCAGTACTTCAGCAACATCACCTGAACGTTTACCAATCAGTGCACGGGATATGGGGGAGCTGATAGAGATTTTTCCTTGCTTGATGTCTGCTTCATCATCGCCAACAATCTGGTAAGTTACCATCGTACCATTTGATATGTCTTCAAGATCAATAGTGGCACCAAAAACACAAGCGCCATCGGCATCAAGTAATGCTGGATTGATAATTTGTGCATTAGAGAGTTTACTTTCTAATTCTGAAATACGTGCTTCGATAAATCCCTGACGTTCCTTTGCCGCATCATATTCGGCATTTTCCGTAAGATCACCATGTGAGCGGGCTTCAGCAATAGCAGCAATCACAGCAGGGCGCTGCACAGTTTTCATTTCGTGCAGTTCAGAGCGTAGTTTTTCCGCGCCAATTACAGTCAATGGAATTGTACTCATGAGATTTGGTCTCTTCAGTTAATTTGTTCGGTTCTGATCGTTGGTTTTCAGGATTAAAGTCTATGTTTCATTAATCTAAAATTCCTTGTGCATATTTTTAAGCAAGCAATTAAGTTACTGATTATTGGTTATCCTGTTATGTGCAAAGTTTGTAAGTCGTAAACTTGTAATTCTCGTATATTTGACATTCCAACACACGCAGCACGTGCTCCTGCCAGGGTTGTAAAATATGTTACCTTTGCTTGCAATACAGCATGCCGAATCGAATACGAGTCCTGAATTGCGCTACGTTTGTCTTCTACCGTATTGATAATTAAATTTATTTCTCCATTCTTAATCATGTCAACAATATGGGGACGTCCTTCTGCCACTTTATTTACTGGAATGACTGTTAGTCCGGCCTTGGCTAACTCAGTTGCAGTACCACGTGTAGCATAAAGGGTGAATCCTAGTTCTGCAAGTTTGCGGGCTATTTCTACAGCGTGAGGTTTATCTGATTGGCGGACACTAATAAA
>JAHELA010000036.1 GCA_024644425.1 Nitrosomonadaceae bacterium | reverse complement strand
GCCAATTACCCAATTAGCACATAGCTTCGCATTCTCACTTCCAACTACTTTTACGATTTCTTCAAAATAATCGGCTGTGTCTATATCAGCGGTTAACATCGTTGCATCATATTTGGAAAGACCATAAGTTTGCTTTTCTCCAACGTCAAATAAGAATTGTTGTGTAAGATGGTTTAGATCTTTCTCTTTATTAGGATATTCAATAGTAGACTCTTCCCTAGCAAAAGTCCTATATTCTTCTACATCCTGAGCTATAAAACGATGATAACGAAATATTGGAAGCTCCGGCATAGAGCTTCTGATCTCTTTTTGTAACTCTTTAGAAATTTCAAGTGGTAACAAATCAGGATCGGGAAAATAGCGATAGTCATGCGCATCTTCCTTAGTACGCATGATTTGAGTTTCACGTTTTTCTGAATCGAATAGCACTGTTGCTTGCTTAATTCCCCCCCCATCTTCTAGTATAGATTTCTGGTATTCAGATTCATAATCAATAGCTTGTTGTAAAAAACGAAAAGAATTGAGATTTTTTATTTCACGACGAATACCAAGCTTATCATCCCCCAATCTACGTACTGACACGTTTGCATCACAGCGAAATGAACCCTCCTGCATGTTGCCATCACTGATGCCAATCCAGCGCACCAAAGAGTGCAACGTTTTTGCAAATGCTACTGCTTCCTTACTACTTCGCATATCTGGTTCAGAAACAATTTCTAACAAGGGCACACCAGCACGGTTAAGATCAATACCTGTCATTCCATGAAAATCTTCATGAAGTGATTTGCCTGCATCTTCTTCTAGGTGTGCTCGTGTGAGGCGTATAATCTTATCCTTTTTGTTGTCATTGTCTCCAATCTGAATTCTGATATAACCCCCTTTGACAATTGGTAATTCATATTGGCTTATCTGATAACCTTTTGGAAGATCCGGATAAAAATAATTCTTGCGCGCAAAAATTGAAGGCGAATTAATCTCCGCTCCTACAGCTAAACCAAACTTGACTGCCAGCTCTACTGCACCACGATTTAGTACTGGTAACACTCCTGGCAATGCTATATCAACTGCACAAGCCTGCGTATTGGGTTCCCCTCCAAATGCAGTTGATGCTCCAGAGAATATTTTTGATTTGGTCAAGAGCTGAGTATGAACCTCAAGACCTACAACAATTTCCCACTCCATTTTGTTGTCCCTATAGTTAAATTTTTATTTCGTCTGGTATTTGAGTATGCCAGTCTGTAACCTGTTGGTATTGATGAGCAAGATTTAGCATTTGTGCCTCAGAAAAATAATTTCCAATGATGTGTAATCCTACTGGTCTGTTGTTACTACCAAAACCTACAGGAATCGACATGCCTGGTAACCCAGCCAAGCTTGCTCCAGCTGTATATGTATCTGACAAATACATCTGTAAAGGATCGCCACTTTTCTCTCCTAAAGCAAATGCAACAGTAGGTGAAGTGGGCCCCATTATCATTTCACATTTCTGGAATACCTCAGTAAAATCCTGTGCAATCAAGCGTCTCAGTTTCTGAGCCTTTATATAGTAAGCATCGTAATACCCGTGTGATAATACATATGTACCAATTAGGATTCGTCGCTTCACTTCAGCACCAAAACCCTGGGCACGACTTTTTTGATACATGTCTTCAAGATCAGCATATTCTTCAGCCCGGTGACCATATCGAACACCGTCAAAACGGGAAAGATTACTTGATGCCTCCGCTGGAGCCAACACGTAATAAACAGGGATCGAAAGTTTCGTATTAGGCAAAGACACTTCAACCATCTTTGCACCAAGCTTTTTATATTCTGTGATAGCTGCATCGACAACGCGCGACACATCATTACTCACCCCTTCTGAGAAATATTCCTTAGGAAGACCAATACGCATGCCTTCTAAAGGTTTTCCAAATTCACGTGTGTAATTCTCTTGATCACGTTGTAGGCTAGTAGAATCGCGAGCATCAAAACCTACCATGACATTCAACATTAATGCTAAATCTTCCGCTGATTTTGCCATTGCGCCCCCTTGGTCAAGACTCGAAGCAAAAGCAATCATTCCGTATCTAGATACCAGACCATATGTTGGTTTTATACCAGATACGCCACACAATGAAGCTGGTTGGCGTATGGAACCCCCTGTATCAGTACCGGTAGCTGCAGGCGCCATGCGCGCAGCTACTGCGCAGGCTGAGCCCCCAGAACTACCCCCAGGTACTGTTGTAATATCCCAAGGATTCTTCACCGGCCCGTAAAACGAAGTTTCATTACTTGATCCCATGGCAAACTCATCCATATTGGTTTTACCAATATTTACTGCGCCAACCTTATTGAAACACTCAATTACATGAGCATCATATGGCGAGATAAAATTTGACAACATTTTTGACCCGCAAGTCGTAAGCCAATCTTTCGTACAAAATATATCTTTATGTGCAATAGGAATACCAGTCAATGGACTTGCCTTTCCAGATGCAATCTTTATATCAGCATCACACGCCTGTCTAAGGCTTGTTTCTTCGTTAACTGAAATAAAAGCATTATACTTTTGGTTTAATTTTTTCACGCATCTGAGAAATTCCTTAGTTAGTTCTACGCTAGAGGTCTTCTTTAATTCAAGTAAAGTAGAAAGTTGTTTAAGACTCGAGTTCAACATAATATTTACGTGATAAGTAATTTATGAAACGAAGTAAGAAAAATTTCTTTGTAGCACTTATTCTTCGTATTTCACTCAATAACCTTAGGAACCAAGTAAAGACCCGATTCTACTTTGGTTGCTAGCGACTGGAACAATTTGTGTTGGTCAACTTCAGTTACCTTATCTATACGTAAACGTTGCATGACATCCTGGGCATGGAACATGGGGGCTATTGTAGACGTATCCAACGCTTGCATTTGTTCGATCAGATTGAAAATGCCATTTAACTGGTCTAAAGTAGTTTTTGCTTCTTCTTCACTAATCTCTATACGAGCAAGATTTGCAACACGCTGTACATCTTCAAGAACTAATGGCATTGGCTACCACCCCCTTACCTTCAAAAACATAATAGAGTATCATAAAGTTACATTCAGAAATGTCGTTATAGAGTATCATAGCCAGTTTTATAACGTATTCTTTTCGTGCACTTTTATCTTTATTGCTATCAACGGACTTTGTTTCCATGACGAATTTTATTACTAGTTTTAAGAATTATTTTTCTACTGACCTTGCTATCGATTTGGGTACCGCCAACACTCTAATTTATATTCGTGGTCAAGGAGTCGTACTAAATGAACCGTCGGTGGTAGCAATACGTCAGGATGGTGGGCCTAATGGTAAGAAAATAATTCAGCAAGTTGGTTTAGCTGCTAAGCAAATGCTAGGCCGTACCCCTGGAAATATATCTGCTATCCGTCCAATGAAGGATGGTGTAATAGCTGACTTCACCGTTACTGAACAGATGCTGAAGCACTTTATCAAGAAAGTGAATCCAGCTCGTCTATTTTCTTTCAACCCCCGCATTGTAATCTGCGTCCCTTATGGTTCCACTCAAGTAGAGCGTCGCGCTATTCGAGAAGCCGCCTATGGTGCGGGCGCAAGCAAAGTAGAATTGATAGAAGAGCCTATGGCTGCAGCTATCGGCGCTAATTTGCCAATTGAAGAGCCTACTGGCTCGATGGTAGTTGATATCGGTGGCGGCACTACAGACGTAGGTGTGATTTCACTAGGCGGTATTGTTTATTCAACCTCTGTACGTGTAGGTGGCGACAAATTTGATGAAGCTATTATTAATTATATCCGTCGAAATTATGGCATGCTAATTGGAGAAGTTACCGCTGAAGCAATTAAGAAAGAAATTGGCTCTGCCTACCCAGGTTCTGAGGTACGTGAAATGGAAGTTAAAGGTCGTAATCTAGCAGAAGGGGTCCCGCGTAGCTTTGCCATTTCTAGTAATGAAATCCTTGAATCCTTGGCTGATCCTCTTAATAGTATTGTTAGTGCCGTTAAATCTGCTCTAGAGCTTACTCTGCCAGAACTTGGTGCAGATATAGCTGATAAAGGGATGGTTCTTACCGGTGGAGGCGCATTACTTCGCGATATTGACCGTCTACTAATGGAAGAAACTGGCCTATCGGTAATCATAGCTGAAGACCCTCTAACTTGTGTAGCGCGCGGCTCAGGTGTTGCATTGGAAAATATGGATGATTTAGTTAGCATATTTGCCAGTGACTAAACAGTACTCGGTATTGAGGTTTGTGCCTCTGGACATAAACCAGATAACCCTGAAACGCTGTATGTAATGGAAACAACCCCACAGTTTTTTAAGCATGGCCCTAGTCCACTAGCACGTTTAGTGTTCTTTGTACTGCTATCACTAATACTGATGGCGGTTGATACTCACTTCAAATATCTCTACGTAATTCGCCAAACTGTTGCTGTAATAATATATCCAGTACAAAAAATGGCCTACTTGCCAGCGACAATCTACGATACAGCAAGCAGTTTTTTTGATATCCAAGATTTAGCTAATGAAAATATACGCCTTAAACAACAGCACCTTACTGACTCAGAACAACTCCAGCACTTATTAGCCTTGGAAGCTGAAAATGAACATCTTCGTAAACTACTAAGAACTACATCACGAAATAAAAGTAAGGCAACTATGGCAGAGATAATTTCTGTTCCACGTGATCCTTTCAACCGCAAAATCACACTTAACAAAGGCACTCTAAATGATATTCAGTCTGGCCAAATTGTAGTGGACAACTTAGGTGTGATAGGGCAAATTACACGTAGTTATCCGTGGAGTTCTGAAGTAACACTTATTACTGATAAAAATCATTCTGTACCAGTACAAGTATTGCGTAATGGTATACGATCGGTTGCATCTGGTACAGGTAAGTACAGAACACTTGAATTATATTACATGGCAAATAACATCGACATCCAAATTGGTGATGTACTGGTTACTTCAGGAATAGACGGCGTATATCCCTCAGGCCTACCAGTAGCATTAGTATCAAAAATAAAACGTAATAATACAGCTCATGCTTTTGCATATATTGTCTGCACTCCTATCGCTGGTGTAGATCGGAACAGCCAAGTACTGATACTGTCCCCTCAGTTACCTGGTTCAAAAAATCAAACAGAATCGAAATCTACCAACATTCAACCTAAAGATAAGGAACAAGAGGAAATTGGTGTCCACTAGTTATTCTGAAGAAGAAATTTTGCTGCCTGCCAAAGGCTGGTTCATCGTTCTTAGCTTAATGGTAGCGCTATTTCTAAATCTGTTGCCACTACAAGGTATTGCGCTAACATTTTGGCCAGATTTTGTTGCTTTGGTATTAATTTACTGGAGCATTAATCTACCTCAACGATTCGGCATGAGTGCAGCCTTCGGTATGGGACTACTGATGGATGTAGGAATCGGCAGCCTATTTGGACAACATGCCCTAGCATATAGTGTAATGATTTTTATTGCTTTGCAGCTGCGCCGACGTTTGATTATATTTGGGTTATTAAAACAGGCTCCACAGATTGGATTAATGCTGCTCGCCGCCCAGTTTGTAACGCTCTTGACAGAGCTTCTGAATAGAGCCCATTTTCCAGGTTGGTATTTTTTTCTAGCTAGTATTACTGGGGTATTGTTATGGCCCTTAGTCTGCTCCTTGCTAAAAATATCACATAGTCCAAAATATGACCCTAATGCGCTATGAACCGTACAGTAGAACTTCGGAATCACTTACGTGAACTGCATCATTTTCAGGTACGGCTTGCTATTAGCACAGGATTTGTACTGTTTCTTTTTTTGTTACTGTTTGCACGATTCTTTTATTTGCAGGTCTTGGAACGCGAACATTATCACACATTAGCAGAAGATAACCGCATATCTATTTCTCCCGTCGTGCCTAACCGAGGACTGATTCTTGATCGCAATGGCGAGGTGTTAGCAGAAAATTACTCTGCCTATACACTAGAAATCGTACCAAATAAATTTTCTGATCTTGAAGCTATTATTAACAAACTAGCCACTGTAATTCCTATTGAGGAAATAGACCGAAGACGCTTCAAGAAACTGAGGGAAGAAAGCAAGCGTTTTGAAAGCCTACCAATCCGCACTCGTTTATCTGATGAGGAAGTAGCGCGATTTGCTGCCAACAGCTATCGCTTTCCTGGAATAAAATTAAAGGCTCGTTTGTTCCGAAAATACCCAAAGGGAAAGACCTTTTCGCACGTGGTGGGCTATATAAACCGCATTAATGATAAGGATCTTGAACAGTTGGAAGCTGACAAAGTTTCGGCTAATTACCGAGGAACCAGCCATATAGGAAAAACTGGCATAGAGCAAAGCTACGAGAAGGAGCTACACGGGACTGTTGGCTTTGAAGAGCTGGAAACCGACTCAGCAGGTCGAAAAATAAGGGTCTTATCACGAACACCCCCAATCTCCGGAAATGATCTGACACTAACGATTGATGCCAAATTACAACAGATTGCTGAAAAAGCCTTCGGCGATCGGCGTGGAGCATTCGTCGCAATCGATCCTAGTAATGGTGACGTGCTCGCATTTGTCAGTAAACCGGGCTTTGACTCAAATCTCTTTGTAAACGGCATCGATTATAAGAATTGGGACTTACTTAACAACTCCATTGATAGACCTCTCAACAATCGTGCCCTACGTGGCATTTATCCGCCAGGCTCTACATTTAAGCCATTCATGGCTTTGGCAGGTCTTGAGCTTAATCTTCGCACACCTCAGTACACCATCAGTGACCCTGGATACTTTCAACTACCTGGTAGCAGCCGCCATTATCGCGATTGGAAGGCAGGTGGTCATGGCAAAGTAAATATTCATAAATCCTTGGTTGTTTCATGTGATACGTATTACTACGGGCTTGCAAACGAGCTTGGTATAGACAGAATTTTCAATTTTATCGGAAAGTTCGGTTTAGGTAAAAAAACTGGTATTGATATTAAAGGCGAGTCCGCAGGACTGTTGCCATCGCGAGAATGGAAAATGAAACGTCACAAACAAAAGTGGTGGCCAGGAGATACTATTTCTGTCGGCATTGGGCAGGGCTACAATCTAACTACGCCCCTACAACTGGCCTTTGCTACCATGATAATTGCCAACAAAGGAACCGCCTTTCGTCCACGCGTTGTGAAACGAATTCAAAATAGTAAAACCGGTGAAACATATGAGAGAGCCCCAGAGCTACTGTATAAACTCAATCTAAACCCGGACAATCTAGAGCTAGTGAGAAATGCGCTTAAAGATGTCACCCAGCCTGGAGGCACTGCAGCACGCGCGGGTGCTGGTGCTGCCTACAGCTTTGCTGGTAAGACCGGAACATCACAAGTAATCGCCATGAAACAAGGAGAAAAGTACGATGAGAGCAGCGTAAAGGAGCGTCATCGCGATCATGCACTATTTATTGCCTACGCACCAACAGAAAATCCAAGCATCGCATTATCAGTTTTAGTAGAAAACGGTGGCCATGGTGGTTCCGCCGCTGCGCCGATTGCACGGCTGGCGATGGACTACTTCCTGCTAGGCAAACTACCGCCAGTTAATACAGAGAAAATATCCGTGGTTGAAGATTTAGAAGATAGCCATGACTAAATTTGAGCGTTCATGGCATTTTCTTACTCGTTATATAGATAATTTTTTGCTGGGCGGCATTTTGTTAATAATGCTGGTTGGTCTAGCAACACTCTACAGTGCCACCGATGGGAATTTAAACCGTGTAACCAACCAAGCAATTAACATGTTTGCAGCCCTAATCATCATGTGGTTGGTGGCTAATATTCCACTGCAACACATGATGCGCCTTGCATTACCAATATATTTGGTTGGTCTTATTCTTCTGATTTGTGTAGCGTTATTTGGTGATATTCAAGGTGGTGCCCGCAGATGGCTAAATATTGGTATTACCCGTATCCAACCTTCCGAATTAATGAAAATTGGCGTGCCATTGATGATGGCATGGTATTTTGATAAACATGCAACCACCTTACGACTCCGAGATTACTTAGTGGCAACAATGCTACTATTATTACCAGCATGGCTGATTTTACGTCAGCCAGATTTAGGCACTACATTGCTAATTATTTCCAGTGGCTTCTATGTGCTTTTTCTTGCAGGACTATCGTGGCGTATTATGGCTGGACTACTAATCTCTGGAGCAGTCAGCCTGCCATTGCTATGGTCAATGATGCATGAATACCAGCAACGACGTGTCTTGACTTTATTTGACCCGACACAAGATGCATTAGGAGCGGGCTATCACACCATTCAATCAAAAATTGCCATAGGCTCAGGAGGTATTATCGGTAAAGGTTGGCAAAATGGCACCCAGACACATCTTGATTTTCTTCCCGAAAAAAGTACTGATTTTATATTTGCGGTGTTCTCCGAGGAATTTGGGCTAGTTGGTAATTCATTACTGTTACTGCTTTATCTGTTAGTAATAGCTCGTGGCATGTTTATTACAGTCAACGCCTCAACTCAATTCACACGACTTATAGCAGGTTCAATCACGCTGACTTTTTTTACCTATATATTTGTCAATATAGGTATGGTTACTGGCATCTTACCGGTAGTAGGTGTACCGTTACCACTTATTAGTTATGGGGGTACGTCGATGGTGACAATGCTTCTTGGTTTTGGTATCTTAATGAGCATACAAATGCATCCTAAGCTGGTAAAAACATAATGAACAACGACTTTTTTTAGGGTCTAAGTTGAACTACTTATCTAATACCCACGTACTTACCGGTAGGCTTATAGCAATAATTTCTTTGAGTTTTCTTGTCAGCTGCGAGAATACTCTAAATCTTGCCCCTTCCCAGAAGATATATTCTTCAAAAGGTGGTGGATATTATCTTGATGATGGTCCAGGCGATAATCCGCCACCTAACCTAGCATCTATTCCCGATGCCACACCTAGAACTGAACCTTTGCGTAAGTCCAACATGAAACCCTATGTGGTACTTGGTAAAACTTACACGCCAATGACGACCCTAAGCGCTTATAAAGAAAGAGGCGTTGCTTCGTGGTATGGTCGTCGCTACCATGGAAAAAAAACTGCATCAGGCGAAATTTATGATATGTACGATATGACCGCCGCACACCCCACGCTACCCTTACCCAGCTATGCACGAGTTACCAATATTAAGAATAAAAAATCTGTAATAGTCCGTATCAACGACCGAGGCCCATTCCTTTCTAATCGTTTAATTGATCTATCTTATACTGCTGCGTACAAGCTTGATGTGCTTGATGGTGGCAGTGCCAGGGTAGAAGTAGAAAGTATTCTCCCAGGAGTTACACCCAAAAAGGTTTCAGCAGTACCGACGACTCGTTCACTTACATCAATAGAGAAGACTGTTTCCAGCACTAATGTTCCTAGTGCCTACTCAAATAAAATCTACCTCCAATTAGCTGCTTTCAGCGCCTACAATAGTGCAGATACGTTTCTCTCGCGTATGCGTACCGAGCTTCCTGAATTTGCAAATACTCTGGCTATTACTGCAAAAAATGGCCTGTTCAAAGTGCATAGCGGCCCTTACTCTAATCAGATATTAGCAAGGCAGGCTGCAGACAAAATATCTGAGAACCTTTCGATTAGGCCAGTATTTCTCGTGCGGTAGTATACTAAGAAGATAAATGTAGCATTCTAAGAAAAATTCATATGGCTAGTAGGATTTCTTCACTTTATTTTCAGAGACTCCTTCGCACCCTTAATATTTCCTCTCAGTAATCCGATATATAGGTTTTAAACTATCAGACAGATATCTTTCATGGCCACTAAAATTCTTAAGCTTACAGACTCTTTAAAGTCGAGCAAACAAAACGATTTGTTAGAAAAATTTTTAAATTCAGTATTTGATGAGGGGGGTCGTCCCTACTTTGTCCCAGATAAAGCTTCTCTATATGACATTACCTGTGGGAATGAAAAGAAAATAATAAGCAGGATTAATAGAACCTACGGCGTATCAGTAATAGAAGAATATTTTCACTGGCCAATCTGTGAACTCATAGATTTTATTTCTAGAAATGAGAAAGGATGTAAAATTAATGGATAAGTGTCTACTATTGGCACAAAACAGACACTCAATCCTATGTAAAATGGGCAGCGAGATCACATTTCAACCTATATCCCTTACTACAAGCTAAATTAGCTGGCCTTTTCTTTTATGGCGTAATCCACACTATGAATGTGCCAATGGCAAGAAGTCGAATCCTGTGCAGCGTCTGTAGAAGAAAATTCTATACTACGCCCGTCATCCAGCGTAAGCTGTAAACTGTCGAAAGAATCTTTTTTTTCATCTAAGCCTTTGGTCAGCTTAACGTCCGTTATTTTACTACCCCTGATAGACATAATATCATTCATATAAACCTTCTCCTTTGTGTTAATACATTTTTCTTTAATCTAGCTATTCCACGGCGAGGAAAATAGCATATTTCTTACCAGATGGAAAGTGGACAAACTATAAAAGTCGCTTACAAAACGGCAAGCAGCCGGTCAATAGAAACCATTTGGTCTTGTAGTCGCTATTCAAAAGCTAGAGCATAATGTAAAGTAATTCCTTATGCACCATAATATCCCACAGATCGTTTCTCTAAAACTTAATGAGAAAGAACTTCTAGATCGAATTACATTTGAATTTAGTCACCACAACGACGAAATTTTAAGTGTATCCTGTGAAGCCGCTGCTTCTTTAGCAAATTCTCTGCTAACACGTGAAGCGATACCTGATATTAGAATTCGTTTTTTCATAAATCCTGAATATAATATCGGGATACAACAGTCGCGGTTGCAAATATTCGAATCAAGTGGAGTAACTGGGCATGCCATCTTTAAAGACCCACGTTTTCTTGGTTATTTGCGTTACTTTATTTATGGGCCAAATCTTCCAAACCAGGTAATAGTGGAATTCTGTAATTTAGCTTATCCCTATGAGTATATTTCTGGAGGTGAAATTGAGGATTTGCGTGAAATGGCTCGGTCATTAACACGCGAACACAACCTTATTTCAAAAGATGTGGCGTGTGAGTTCTTTAAACTAGCAATTGAATGCAGAATAAATGTTTACAGTGCACAATCAATCCAAGATGCAGTTCGTACACTAAAATAAAATATTTGAAATAATGGCAAAAGAATCACCATCGTATTTAATTAGCTAAAATGACAATTGAAAAATGATCTGTAAAAATTTAAGAGCTAGAAGAATATCTGACCGCGTAGAACAAACAAGATATTGAGGGAATTATGATGATAAAAACTGCCAATGAATTGATAGCTGAAGCTCAAACACGAATTAGTTGCCTTGATGTACCATCCGCCAAGGCATTATATGAGAATTCAGAAAATGCCATTATTATTGATGTGCGAGAGGCAGAGAGCGCGGCCAACTCCAAACTCCAAGACTCTGTAAATATCTCTCGTGGTTTAATCGAAATGAAAATACCGAAACTCTGTCCTGATCCAAACACATTGATATTGCTCCACTGTGCTGGTGGTGGCCGAGCATCACTAACAGCTTTAACGCTACAAGAAATTGGCTACACTAATGTACACGCTATCACGGCCAAGTTTGAAGACATAAAAAAGGCTTTTGGATAACAAGTCAAAGTAAACCTATTTCTAATTCTCTATAAATTGTAAATAATCTTTAATCTCCTGTAACTCGTAGGCGTACATTCAATTGAGCTGATAATATGCATACTTAACAGTCGTAGTATGGAGAAAATTATGTTTGGATTTCCAAAATCCGAAGCAAAAGGATATAAAATCGCTGATGAATGCTTTGAGCATGGTTTAAGAAAAGGTGCGTATGTGAAGCTTAGCAAAATGCTGGGGTT
>JAHELA010000163.1 GCA_024644425.1 Nitrosomonadaceae bacterium | reverse complement strand
TTTCCAAATTTTTCCTTTGGCTGTTAACGAGAAGTGCTATCGGCCAAACAGCAGTTAATAAGTTAACTATTCCTGCATGCCGTCTAGATTCTTGCAAAAAATATGCAGCAATAATCACCAGCACAATAGTAATTCCTAACGAATTTGGTGAGACGAACAATGCTATCAGCCCAGCAATAAAGCAAATAACAGCTGCTACAACCGCTCTTGTTGCCATTGATTCAAACTGTTTTCTATAAAACAATATATGATTTCTGCAAGCATCGATATCACATTCACTAGCGTCCCAAGGTTGCAATTCATGCTCTAGCTTCCCCATATCTCTCTCCTTTGAAGTTTATGATCCAGGAATTGTACCCTATGTACACACATACAATCGGTTCCCTAATTTTTGTGTTTCTAAAGGATTTGGGTAGTCTATATAGGGTGTTTGAAAGTCCACAAATGAGGGTTTAGAATACCTGTGCATGCGACGGTATATGTTAACTAGATCCTGGGGAGGCGTGTAATGGTCCAAATTGAGCCTTTTCTCAAGATTACTTTCCTTTTCTTACTTTTTCTCTTTTTTATCGGGTTTGGAGTTGGTGTTTCGAAAAGCCCGCCTAAACATGCTGTCGTTTTTGTCGACTCGAATGAAAAAACTTATTTTGCTCCTCATTGCGTCAAGACATTAGATGAACGTGCAACATTGATGGAGTCTACAATAGGAAAAGTTTATAAATTAAAACTTAATCCAGACCCAAAATGCCAAGATGCCGGGGCATTTCTTCAAGAAGCGCGCAGCCTTTCTGGACAGTTGCTAGTAAAGATAGGTATTTTGAAACCACTGAAGTCCAGATGGAACATAGATGGTTCATGGAATTGGTAATGCGCAATATGTCTCGCGCGCGCGAGTATCTACCTATAGCTGCAATTAATTACCATCCTGGGAATTTTGATCTATCCCTTTTGCGTTCTGGTTTCGTGCGGTCCACTTCCAAGCGTTGTGTCGGTTGATTCATTAAATCCTGTTGATTTTTATATTGCTGATCTAGGAATTCTTGCCGTCGTTGTCTTCGCTGCTCCATCTGTTGATATCGGTCTATCTGTTGGTACTGTTGCTGCGGGTAATATCCATATCCTTGAGCAATTACACTTGATGATGGTAAGAGCAATAAAATAATTAAGTATTTCATATATCCTCCTACGCAATGTTATTTTATATTACTCCTAAGACAGGCAATAAAAAAGCCAGCTTTTTATAGCTGGCTCTTAGTTCAGGCATCCAATAATCACCTTTTCATCATGCTCCCTCATCCGCCACGACGTAAAGAACGATTATGCCTTTCGAGTCATGGTCATACCGCATCGTCGACACTGGACCTTTTCGACACTGTCTCCGGCACCAAACCCGAGCGTCTTATTGATCACGCGAAAGTTATGAAACCCTATCCAACACAGAATATGGCCGAGCAATGAGAATGGGTTGCCCATATTTGTTCTAATTCATTTTTGTGTTTCTGTTTCATAGTGAAAGTATACGCTCATGTATTAGAGAAGAAAAAACTCACCATACAGAAATCTAAATGTTACTATTTTGTAATCACTGGTCAGTGAAGATAAGAAATGAAAAAGATATCAGGGAAAAAACCCGACGAAACGGGTTAAGTAACTAGTACTGAATGCCCCTTTTGGCGCAAAGCAAACTCTGACCAATAACTGCTTCTGACACAAAGAGAATCTTACAAAAGAAGGCTCAAATTTATAACACTTGGCGGCCAAATATTAAAAAACTAAGAACAATCACTGATACGAGCCAAACTAAGACATATATGATCATTGCACGTTTAGCTTTTTCTTTTTCCCACCAAGTACGTGGACGGATGCCTTTTACAAAAAAAACTATATTACAAGCTAGGTTAATGCACACCATATTAATACCTAATAATAAGCCAGCGCCTATAGCAAGGTTATTATCTCCATAGCCTAGCATGAGGCCCAGCGTTACTGCAGGAGGAAGTAATGCTACTGCAACCATTACTCCCACAAGTACACTCGACAGGCCTGTTGTTAAGGATAGCGCTGCTGCAACACCCGAAGCAAGTGCTAAAGCAACAGAATCTAACCCCACATCAGTGCGAGCGGTAAGCTCCGGACTAAAAATCTCAGATGGCCAAGAAATACCAAGCACAACACTCAATGTTACTGCTAAGGCAATCCCTACAAAAAGGGTTACTGCTGATTTCTGCATTAATGAAATATCACCTAAAGCTGTTCCAAGACCAAAAGCAAGATGAGGACCAAGTAATGGGGCAATCACCATCGCGCCGATTACTACAGCAATATTGTTTTCAATTAGGCCAATTGCGACCACTATTGTTGATAAAATTACCAGTACGACAAAGTTCACATTGAGGTGTGAATCTTTTTCAACACCATCATAAAGAGCTTCCCTTGCTGCAATCGCTAAATCTTCTTCCTTACGTTTTTCTTCCGATTGTTTAGGTAGTGCAATCTCCACTGGTAGGACTAGTATGTTTGCAGTTGACTGACTGCCTAATACACTCTGCAAAGAATCTAATAAAGACTGAATCTTGTCATCAGTTACAATTAACCTTATCTGTTGCTTTCCATCCTCCCCCACAACCCCAAGTCGCAAATCATGCGCTTCATGTTTTTCCGAAATTGCCGAAATTGTGTCGGAACTGCCTTCATTAGCAATTACTTCAACGTACTTCATGATTGTTTTCTCTTTAGAATATTTTTATTATTTTACACCTTCAAGCCTAGAAACATAAAAAGGCTACTAGCCTTGATTAAATTACATTATAGGTATGCAGTTTATCGTATTTATATGCGCGATTAGCCAAATCATCTCACTCCTGACCAGGCAATCAACAATTTAACCTTGGAATCAGAATATAAATATCCGCTTTTGGCACAAAGCTGACGTTCAGATTTAAACTCGGTTAATTATTGAGTTTTATATAATTTTATTGTGCGCTTTAGA
>JAHELA010000162.1 GCA_024644425.1 Nitrosomonadaceae bacterium | reverse complement strand
TTGATTAATTGGTAGGTCGTGGGAGGATCGAACTCCCGACCAACGGATTAAAAGTCCGCTGCTCTACCAGCTGAGCTAACGACCCAAAAGAGATGCATTATACCGATTCAACTAGCGATACTAAAGCCTTATAAATCATACCTGCCTATTTTCAAAATAAAGACCACTAAAATTATATGGGCGATGTATGTCTCTTAAAAAATACAGAACTTGTAATAACTAGTTAAACATATATCTGCTAAATAACTTGTAGACTTATCCATCTGAAACAATTTAACCTTAATGTCAATCATGTTAAAAAATCAATAAGTAAGTTCTGGTATACTTTTTAGGTTGAACTTATACTTAACAAAATAGGTCAAGTAGTTGCACACAAATACTTTAATAGTGCTTGCATAATTATTTACTACTGGAAATAATGTACTGTTTTCTTTCCATAAGCAAATCTGGCAGGATTAGCTCATTCATAGATACAAATAACTTATTGAATTGGTTTAATTATTTATGTGAACTATCCTGAGTGTAATTCTGTACCGAGGTATCGATGCAAGAAGTGCTGATGAAAGCTAAAAACATTCAAGTTGTAATTTTTGACGCTGATGGAGTGCTTACTGATGGCGACCTCTATCTTTCTGATAGTGGGGAAGAAATTAAAGCGATAAATAGCCAAGACCGCCATGGTCTAAAAATGCTTAAAGCGAGCGGAGTTGAGCTTGCAATTATTACTGCCAGAGAGTCTCGCTGCATGAAATTACGGGCTGAAAACTTATCTATACCTCTTATCTTCCAGGGCGCAAAAAACAAACTACAAGTATTCGAAGGTCTTCTAACAAAACTAGGGATTGATGTTTCCGCTTGTGCATATATGGGTGATGATTTGATAGATTTGCCAGTGATGTCACGCTGTGGTCTTTCTATTTGTGTGCCTGCAGCTCCTGCACTAGTAAAAAAACAAGCGCATTATGTAACTCGTTTGGAAGGTGGGCGTGGTGCTGTGCGTGAGGTCTGCGAAATGGTGATGCTTGCAAAAGGTACGCTAAATAGCCAATTAGAGAAATTCCTTATATGATTAATAGCTTGCCGACTAAGTTTCCTTTGGTTCTGATTATTTTACTTGCGATATTCACATTCTGGATTGACAAGGCTGTACGACAACCATCTACAGAGCAAGGGGACTATACTCACCGAGATCCTGATTATATAGTAGAAAATTTCTCATCTCTCAGCGTAAACCATAATAATGGCCTGCACCAAACACTTTCTGCAAAAAAGATGTCGCATTATTTGGACAACGATTCTACTTACTTAGAACAACCCCGCCTAATCAATGCCCAACCTGGTAAACCTGATATGCGAGTAAGGGCAGACCGAGCCAGTCTGACTGCTAATAGTGATGATGTTTTCTTAAATGGAAATGTCAAAGTGATTCGCCATGACAAGAATGATGGGGAGACAACTTTGATCACAAGCTTTTTACACGTTGTTCCTGATGATAACTTTGCAAAAACCGATAAATCTGTAACTATTATTGAAGCAAACACAATTATTAACTCGATTGGCATGGAGATTGATAATAACTCTCAAATTATTCGTCTATTATCAAAAGTACAATTTATCCATGATAAAACACGCTAAATTTCTATAATGTTTACTTACAGCTACAACTGTAAATTATGAGATTTGTTTCTGTCATATTGTTCTTGGCTATACTATATGTGGAATCTGCTTTAGCAGAACGTGCTGACCGTGATAAGCCAGTTCATCTAGAATCTGATCGTGCCACAGTTGAAAATACAGGCCGATCCAATGCGAGAGATAGAACTAGTGTGTTCACTGGTAATGTTGTGCTCACACAGGGAACCCTAGTCATCCGTTCTGACAAAATGGTAGTAAATGAGGATGCCAGTGGATTCAAAAATGCTACTGCCTATGGAAACCTTGCAAGTTTCCGACAGAAACGTGATGGTATGGATGAATATATTGAAGGATGGAGTGAGCGCATGGAATATGACAGCAAAGCTGACAAAGTAGAACTATTTAATCAAGCACGATTAAAACGTGGAATGGACGAAGTGCATGGAGATTATATTTCCTATGAAGCAACCACAGAATTTTTTCAGGTAAATAATGGAGCAAAAGCTAAAACAAACTCTGATAGTAGAGTACGTGCGGTAATACAGCCAAAGAAAAAGAAAAGGAATAAAGATTTAAAACCTTGAACCAGTGGCATCTCAATGGCAGATTAAAATCCTGAAAGAATGAGCGAATTTAAAGCTGATAAGCTAAAGAAACGATACAAATCACGTACCGTAGTACAAGAGGTATCGATTTCTGTCTCAAGCGGAGAGATAGTCGGTCTTTTAGGGCCTAATGGCGCAGGTAAGACTACTTGTTTTTATATGATGGTCGGATTGCTGCCACTTGATGGAGGTAGTATATACTTAGATGAACTTAATTTGACCCAGATGCCAATTCACCGACGCGCTCTTCTTGGACTGGGCTATTTACCTCAGGAAGCCTCAATTTTTCGGCATCTTTCTGTGGCTGATAATATTTGTGCAATACTAGAATTACAAAATTACGGATCAGAAGAAAGACAGCAACATCTTGATAATTTATTGGATGACCTTAATATCAGCCATCTAAGAAATAACCCAGCATTGGGATTATCTGGTGGTGAGCGTCGTCGTGTAGAAATTGCTCGAGCACTGGCATCACAACCCCGTTTTATCCTTCTAGACGAACCATTTGCTGGGGTAGATCCAATTGCTGTACTGGACATTCAGAAGATAATTCAGTTTCTCAAAAAGCGTAATATTGGCATACTTATTACTGACCATAACGTTAGGGAAACATTAGGAATTTGTGATCGAGCCTATATTATTAGTGAAGGTAATGTTTTAGCTAGCGGCATACCAGATGAAATCATTTATAATGAAAATGTAAGGAAGGTATATTTGGGAGAACATTTTAGGCTGTAGAATCATAGATTCAGGTTA
>JAHELA010000035.1:6322-12144 GCA_024644425.1 Nitrosomonadaceae bacterium | reverse complement strand
GATAAACGTTTACCTGCCGCAATGCAATTATTAGGAGTAGACTTTTCTAGTTTGTCAGGTGAGGCGGGACATGCTTAAGAGCCGCATATTAAATAATAGTATTGATGCAAAAAAAGCAACATTTAAAACTTGATACAGAGAGTCCTCTAGTTGGGACTGTTCTGGCTTTTGATTTTGGTGAAAAGCGTATAGGCGTGGCGGTGGGAGATCAAGCGCTAAGTTTGGCGCATCCACTTGTTACAGTGAATGAAGCCACTACAAAACTCCAATTAGACATTATTGCCAAACTAATTGATGAATGGAAGCCAGTACAATTGGTAGTAGGGCTACCAGCTCATGCTGATGGTAGAGCTCACAAGCTAACGCGTTTGAGCAGGCAATTTGCACATCGCTTGGAAAGTCATTTCTGTATTAGCACTAGGCTTGTAGATGAGCGGTATACTTCAGTTGTTGCCAGAGCGGTATTACAGGAAACAGGAATAAAGTTAAAAAAACAAAAATTAGTATTAGATCAAATAGCGGCTCAACAAATACTACAATCTTATTTTGATAAACAAAATGTATCTACCTGATGCGGAAAAATTACTTTCGGATTTGACTGAGAAAATTCGGCCAGACGTTACAAAAGATACCGTTTTAGTTGGTATTTTCACTGGTGGCGTTTGGATAGCGAAACGATTGCATCAGACTCTAGGGCTTGCTCTTCCACTTGGTGCGCTTGATGTTTCTTTTTACCGAGATGATTTTAGTAAAATTGGGTTACATCACCAGGTTAAGCCGTCTAACATTCCGTTTGAGGTGGAAGGCCGTCATATCATATTGATAGATGATGTGCTCTATACTGGACGTACCATCCGTGCTGCTATTAACGAATTATTTGACTATGGGCGGCCCGCTAGCATCCGTCTTGCAGCTCTAGTAGATCGGGGCGGAAGGGAATTGCCAGTTGTTGCAAATTATGTTGGAACGACGATAGATTTGTTAAAGGATAAAATGCTGGCTCTAGAGCAGAATGAGAATGGAAAATTAAGTTTAAGCCTATATGAAAAAATACCTCTGGGGTCATGAGTAATAATCCGCAGTTAAACAAGGGTGGCGAATTACAGCATCTCCTTACAACTGAGGGACTTCCTGCTCCCATTTTGTTAAATATACTTGATACCGCAGAATCATTTGTTGGTGTTCCCGAACGTGATATTAAAAAAGTACCTTTGCTTCGAGGTAAATCCATATTCAATCTATTCTTCGAGCCCAGTACTCGAACACGTACTACTTTTGAAATAGCCGCCAAAAGGCTATCGGCAGATGTGGTAAACCTCAATATTGCTTCTTCCTCTCAATCTAAGGGAGAAACGCTGTTGGACACGGTGAACAATCTTTCAGCAATGCATGCTGATATGTTTATTGTGCGACATTCACAAAGCGGCGCAGCTCATTTGATAGCGCGCCACGTAAAACCAGAAATTCATGTTATTAACGCTGGCGACGGGCGTCATGCGCATCCTACCCAGGCATTGCTGGACATGTTTACCATACGTCGTTACAAAAGAGATTTTCATAATTTGTGCGTTGCTATTGTTGGTGACATTTTGCACTCACGGGTTGCGCGTTCACAAATTCATGCGTTAACCACTCTAGGGGTCCCGGAGGTGCGAGTGATTTCACCCAAAACCCTGTTACCGACAAAAGTCGATCGTCTAGGGGTGCGTGTATTTCATGACATGGCAAAGGGGCTAAAAGATGTAGATGTGTTGTTGATGCTGCGTTTACAGAATGAACGTATGTTAGGCGCTCGTCTTCCTAGTGCTGAGGAATATTTTAAGTATTATGGGCTTACGCAGGAAAAATTAGCACGAGCCAAACATGACGCAATCGTTATGCATCCAGGACCTATGAATCGTGGTATTGAGATCGACTCAGCTGTTGCTGATGGGAAACAGTCGGTTATCTCGCAGCAAGTAACTTTTGGTATTGCAGTTAGGATGGCAGCAATGACTATATTGGCAGGAAACTGAGAAACTCAAATTAGCGTTATATGAAAATCCTTATTAAAAACGGGCGGGTGATAGATCCAAAAAGTGGTATGGATGCTGTCAGCGATGTATATATTGTCGCCGGAAAAATTGTTGCCATAGGAGCTCAGCCTGATCGTTTTCAGGCCAATCACATAATAGATGCAAAAGGATTAGTAGTATGTCCCGGTTTGGTAGATATATCAGTGCGGTTGCGTGAGCCCGGTCTTGAATACAAGGCTACACTAGAATCAGAAATGCGAGCAGCAGTAGCTGGGGGGGTTACTAGTCTCGCATGCCCTCCTGATACTGATCCGCCATTAGACGAGCCCGGGCTAGTGGAGATGTTAAAACACCGCGCTAAAAGCTTGAATCAGGCGCATGTTTATCCCATTGGCGCTTTAACTCAGGGCTTGCAAGGCGATCGGTTAACTGAGATGGCCGAATTATTCGACGCTGGCTGCGTTGCTTTTGGTCAGTCAGATAAGCAGCTTCTTGATTCAAGGGTGTTGATGAGAGCAATGCAATATGCTTCTACGTTCAATTTTAGTGTTTGGTTGCGTCCTGAGGATGCTGGTATTTCTAACAGTGGGGTGGCTCATGATGGTGAAGTAGCAACCCGTTTAGGATTACCGGCAATCCCCGTGTGTGCAGAAACAGTTGCGATATCAAATATTGTCTTAATAGCAAGGGAAACAGGCGCTAGGGTTCATTTAAGTAAAGTTTCTAGTGCAGAAGGGGTTGCCATGGTACGCGCTGCAAAACAGCAGGGCTTACCAGTCACTTGCGATGTGGCAGTTAATTACATTCATCTCTCAGAAATGGATGTTAGTTTCTTCGATTCTAACTGCCACCTTGTTCCACCATTACGGGGCATAAGTGATCGTGACGCGTTACGTGTTGGACTGAAGGACGGTACTATAGATGTGGTATGCTCCGATCACTCTCCAGTTGATGAAGATGCAAAGCTGCTACCTTTTGGTGAATCTGAGGCTGGTGCTATAGGCTTGGAATTACTATTGTCTCTTATTTTAAAATGGGCGACAGAAATGAAGATTCCGTTAGTTGTTGCACTGGCTAAAATTACATCAGAATCCGCTAAAATACTTGGTGTGGAAGCTGGTCATTTGTCTCTAGGTGTGGCAGCTGACTTATGTATTTTCGATCCGGACCAATATTGGAAAGTTGAGGCTGCATCACTTAAAAGCCAAGGTAAAAACACGCCATTTCTTGGTATGGAATTACAGGGAAAGGTAAAATACACTTTGGCAAACGGCATCCTAGTATACGAAGATTAAGCTTTAATTCAATGTCTACAATTCAATTTATATGTATCCGAAATTTCTGAACTTATATGACTAACCCTTTGCTCGATTTTTCTGGGCTACCACGTTTTTCCGATATTCGAACTGAGCACATTACTCCAGCTGTTAAAGAGTTGTTGATTCGTGGCCGTTCTATTATTAAAAAGGTGCTTAGTGAAACCGATGCTCCTACATGGAGCAATTTTGTGCAGCCTGTAGTGGATGTTCATGAACAGATTTTTCGTGCTTGGGGCCAAGTATCACATTTAAATGCAGTAATGAACAATCCAGAATTACGCGAAGCATATAACACCAATTTACCAAAAATTACAAAATATTATGCTGAAGTATCACAAAATCAGTCGCTGTTTGAGAAATTCAAGGAGCTTCAAAATGATAGCAAATTTGAAAAATTTAGTTGTGCCCAAAAGATGATAGTTAAAAATGAATTACGAGATTTTCGACTAGGTGGGGCTGATTTAGAGCCAAAGGAAAAGAAGCGTTTCCTTCATATTCAAGAAGAGTTGTCTATGCTTTCTTCAAAATTTAATGACAATTTGCTGGATGCGACAAATAATTTTGAGTTGTATACAGAAAGTATAGAAGATGTATCAGGTATTCCAAATGATGTTCTTCAAACAGCAAGAGAAGCAGCAAAAATAGACGGCATTTCTGGTTGGAAGTTTACGCTGCACGCGCCCTCTTATCAGCCAATCATGCAATATGCAAACAATCAGGAATTACGTAGAAAAATGTATCATGCTTATTCTACCCGTGCCAGTGAAATCAACTTAACGGAGAATTGCTCAAATAAAAAGAGTAACTGGGACAATACCCCGCTTATTAGTAAGATACTTAAATTTCGTAGCGAAGAAGCAAAGATTCTAGGGTTTGATTCCTATGCTGAAGTATCACTTGCATCAAAAATGGCCGTTACACCAAAGCAAGTTCTTGATTTTCTTTCTGAACTAGCTACGAAAGCTAAACCCTATGCTAGGCTTGATTTGGAAGAGTTGGAAGAGTTCGCTTCAGATCATTTGGGTCTGAACAAACTTGAGTCATGGGATTTGGCTTATGTTAGCGAAAAGCTGAGAGTTGAACGCTATGCATTCTCTGATAATGATGTAAAGCAATATTTTCCCGAACCAAGAGTGCTATCAGGCATGTTTAAGCTGGCTGAAAATCTTTATAACATCTCTATTAGCTTGGCGGATGAGAAATCAAAAATTCAAGTTTGGCATCCCGATGTAAAATTCTTCAATATCAATGATACTAATGGAAAATTAATAGGACAATTCTATGTAGATTTATACGCGCGCCCAGGTAAACAAGGTGGCGCGTGGATGGATGATGCTATTACACGCAGGCGGATTGGAAGAGAAGAGCATGATATACAAACACCAGTAGCATATCTTAATTGTAATTTTGCGAAACCTGTTAATCTCAATGGCCAATTACGCCCTGCAGTTTTTACCCATGATGAAGTCATAACATTATTCCATGAATTTGGACATAGCCTACATCATTTGCTTACCCAAGTAGAAGAGCTGGGCGTTTCTGGCATAAATGGTGTGGAGTGGGATGCAGTTGAGTTGCCCAGTCAGTATATGGAGAATTTCTGTTGGGAATGGGAGGTTTTGTCTAATATAACTGAACATGTAGATAATGGAGCAGCGATTCCCCGAGAGTTATTCGATAAAATGCTTGCAGCAAAAAATTTTCAGAGCGGTCTCCAAATTTTACGCCAGATCGAGTTCTCATTATTTGACATGCATTTACATTATGATTTTAATCCGGAGGAAGGAGAGACTGCTTTGCAGTTGCTTGATAAGATTCGTGAACAAGTTGCAGTTATTATACCTCCAAAGTTCAACCGTTTTCCCAATAGTTTTTCGCACATTTTTGCGGGCGGATACGCAGCTGGTTATTACAGCTACAAATGGGCAGAGGTATTGTCTGCTGATGCTTATAGTATGTTTGAGGACAGTGTAGATGGGGTAATGAATAATAATATAGGTATGCGATTTCGTGATGAAATTCTCGCAGTAGGAGGGAGTCGAACAGCTTTAGAGTCGTTTATAGCATTACGTGGGCGAGAGCCAAAAATAGATGCATTATTACGTCAATGTGGCATGGTGGACAAGTAAATGATTCAGGATAATATGATATTTATTAAGTAGAAAGGAGAGAATTTTATGAAAGTTCCATATGCTCTTTTCCTGTTACCATTCTTTCTAGCAAATGTTGCTAGTGCAGCTGAGATGTACCGTTGGGTAGATGCTGATGGTAAGGTGCATTACACTGATACCCAGCCACCAGCTGCGGCAAAAAGTGCTCAGAAAAAGAAACTGGGAAGTAAAGCGGGAAAAGCACAAATGCCCTATAGCCTACAACAAGCTATAAAAAATTTTCCAGTTACTTTATATACTAGTAAATGTGGAGATCCATGTATTAATGCAATAAATTTGTTAACAAACCGCGGTGTTCCATTTTCACAGCGAAGCCC
>JAHELA010000035.1:0-6222 GCA_024644425.1 Nitrosomonadaceae bacterium | reverse complement strand
ACATGTATTGGAAGGGTAACAGCTGAACTCATTTCGCCAGCTTTCTCTGGTTCTAGTAGCAGGTTATATTGGCCCAATTCTTTCAAATTTACTGCAATTGTAATGCTCCCAGATGGATATAGTTTTGCGGGGGTAGACATGATTGTATTTTCTTGGCCCCCCTCCGTTAATACCAAGCGCATACCAATCAGTGTTTCACGAGACTTAGGACCCTGAAGGTCGACTGTTACAATATGTTCTCCTGTATTTGGCACATGTTTACAAAACGAATGTGAGGGCGGAAGTTGGCCCTTTGGTTTTTCAAAGACGCTGTATGTAACAGTTAAAGACCCTGATTTTATAGTACAGTCCGCACCTCCACCGTGGCCCATATGGCCAATCATTAGTTGCGCATAGGCTGGTAGCGCCACTAGCGATACCAGTACAGCAGACCATCTTAGACGCAAAATCCACCCAAATGCCTTGTTCATAGTGTCCCTATATATTTTGAAAAGCTGGTTAATTGCCTGTTTCACAATAACCCTGAATAAACATGCAATTTTATCAGGTAATTGTATTTAAATAAATCAATAATGGGGGCGGCGATTAGATGCTAATTACACAAAATACTGACAGCCATTAAGAAATTTCAATATGATAACTAGAAAAAATTGCGTAAAAAAACACAGACCAAAATTTATTTTGTTTTTTGACAACGAGAAGGAAGCGAAAATTCTAAATTCATACTACTTTTAGAACTAGTATGTCAGTATATAATATGCTTATCTATAATCTATAAGTTGAGCCGATATTGCTCACGATCACCACATTGGACGATATAAAAAATAACTCTAGTATTTCAACAGATGATATGTGTGTTCAGCATGGTGAAGAAATACTAACTTCTCAATTACGAATCATTAAGGACAAAGGCTATGATTTTGCGCCTCCGTTTCGGGAAATGATTATTCACCTCTATTTGTTAGGAGTTATGTGGCGACATTGCGAAAGCCTCAACTTGGGAACTGATCCTCGAGAACATGCATTGAAATCACTGCAATCAATGTTTGTGAAAAAGGGCATGGGAAATAAGAGTGCCCAAAAACGCATCAAATTTCTTAGTGATATGTCCAAAACAGAAGATGGTATTGATGCTCATGCTGTAACCGCAGGTTACCAGGCTAGTCTAGATGATGATAGTTTGAATATGGTTCTAGAAGAATATCGAGATGAAACACGTGTTTCAGGTGCTCTATGGAGGTTTTATAACAGGGGTAAAAAGATCATGTTATTTGGTGGAGGTGCTGCAGCTTTTATAATGATTTGGTTTGTTACTATTTTTATGCCATCAAGTAGCGGGATCGCAATACTAGCAGCTGGGCTATTTGCAGCTGCACTGGTTGTTATACCAACTTTTTTGATCGGAGCTTTGGTGTACCGGTTAAAGTACAAAAAAACACCTACTTCAGTTCTACCTAAATCATGATTTTTGATGGTACTTCAACATCGAGTTATTAGTAAATGTTTCCACTTGACTAGTGATACTAGTATTGGGAGGTTTAGAGATTGCTCAAAATCTGAATTCCTTGGGGTCATGTTCTTGAAGGAGTCTGCTCCGGGAATAGATGTTGTGGTTAAAATAAGTATGATTTATTACTAGTACAAATACCTAAACATACATTTAATATAGAGCAAAAAATGAGTGCTAAAATTATAGATGGAAAAAAGATTGCTAGCACATTACGAGCCGAGTGGAGGGTTCGTGCCGAAAATCTGAAGAAACAAGGCTTACAACCAGGATTGGCAGTAGTTATTGTTGGAGATAATCAGGCTTCCAGTATTTATGTTCGCAATAAAATGAGAGCTTGTAGTGAAACTGGTATTTATTCTGAAGTACACGAATTTCCTGAAAGCGCAAATGAAGATGAGGTGTTGTGTCGTATTCACGATTTAAATGAGAACCCTAAAATCCATGGGATTTTGGTGCAATTGCCTTTACCTCGGCATTTTAAGGATAGAAAATTAATAGCATCCATTGCGGTGGAAAAAGATGTAGATGGATTTAATTTTAACAATATTGGAGCACTTGTCACTGGTAATGCAGTATTTCTACCTTGTACTCCTTATGGTGTGATAAAGATGCTAGAGAAAAGCAACATTCAGGTTGAGGGAAAAAATGCAGTGGTGGTAGGGCGCAGCAACATTGTTGGTAAACCGATGGCATTAATGTTGTTGGAGAAGGGTGCGACTGTTACCATTTGTACATCGAAAACACGTAATTTGGCTGAGCACACAAGGCGAGCAGATATTCTAGTGGTGGCTACAGGTAAACCTAAAATGATTACTGCTGACATGGTTAAAACTAACGCAACAGTGATAGATGTAGGTATAAATCGAATGCCTAACGGCAAGCTTGCGGGGGATGTAGATTTCGAATCAGTTAAAGAAAAAGCAGGATATATAACACCGGTACCAGGCGGTGTAGGGCCAATGACAATTGCTATGTTGCTTTGCAATACAATTGAAGCTGCAAGTCGTGCCCAAGTAAAAGTTTAGCCGCGATTGAAATAGTTCTAATAACAAGTAACACAATAAATAAGGTAAAGCATGGAACCTGCGCCCGATATAGATCCACAAGAAACAAAAGAATGGCTTGATGCTTTGGAGTCTGTTCTTGCGCATGAAGGAACAGATAGGGCTCACTACCTATTAGGAAGACTTGTGGAAAGGGCGAGAAGAACTGGTGCTTATCTTCCATATAGTGCTACTACTGCATACATAAATACTATTCCGCCCGGTAAAGAAGAGCGTTCATCTGGAGACCATGCACTGGAGCATCGTATTCGTTCTTACGTACGCTGGAACGCGATGGCAATGGTATTGCGCGCAAATAGAAACACAAATGTTGGCGGCCATATAGCAACCTTTGCATCTGCTGCAACACTCTATGATGTAGGATATAACCATTTTTGGCATGCCGCCAGCAAGAATCATGGGGGTGACCTTGTGCTTGTACAAGGACACTCCTCGCCTGGCATTTATTCTCGTGCTTTTATCCTGGGAGAATTGACCGAGGAGCAGCTTGATAATTTTCGACAAGAGGTGGGGGGGAATGGATTGTCTTCCTATCCTCATCCTTGGCTAATGCCTGACTTCTGGCGCTTTCCAACAGTTTCAATGGGGCTGGGACCATTGATGGCAATCTACCAAGCTCGTTTCATGAAATATCTTGATAGTCGAGGTTTAGCAAAGACTGAGGGGCGTAAAGTCTGGGCCTTTATGGGTGATGGTGAAATGGATGAACCTGAATCTCTCGGCGCAATTTCATTGGCCTCACGTGAGAATTTAGATAATTTGATATTTATTATCAACTGTAATTTGCAGAGACTTGATGGGCCAGTGCGTGGCAACAGCAAGATTATCCAGGAACTTGAAGGTAATTTTCGTGGGGCCGGATGGAACGTTATTAAAGTGATTTGGGGTTCCTATTGGGACCCGTTACTAGCAAAAGACACAAAAGGTTTGCTGCAGAAGCGCATGATGGAATGTGTTGACGGCGAATATCAAACTTTTAAGTCCAGGGATGGCTCTTATGTTCGGAAGCATTTCTTTGGAAAATATCCTGAATTATTAGAAATGGTGGCAAATATGTCTGATGATGATATTTGGAGACTAAATCGTGGAGGGCACGATCCTCACAAGGTCTATGCGGCCTATGCATCAGCAGTCAAACACACAGGACAGCCCACAGTGATACTTGCAAAGACAATTAAGGGGTATGGGATGGGAGAATCAGGCGAAGCACAAAACATTACGCATCAGCAAAAAAAAATGGGAACTACTTCTATAAAAGCATTCCGTGATCGTTTTCGCTTACCTGTTTCAGACGACAAGATTGACGAAATGCCCTATCTTAAGTTTGAGGAAGGCTCGCCCGAATTAGATTATATGCGTGCAAAGCGTAATGCACTAGGAGGACTTCTCCATCGCCACCAGCGACATCATGCAGAAGCATTACAAATACCTCCTTTATCAGCATTTGAAACATTGCTTAAAGCTAGCGGCGAAGGACGGGAATCTTCTACTACCATGGTATTTGTTCGTATACTTAACATCTTGGTAAAGGATAAGATTATCAGTAAACGAGTCGTACCAATTGTAGCAGATGAATCACGTACATTCGGTATGGAGGGCATGTTCCGGCAGTTAGGTATATGGTCGTCGACAGGCCAGCTCTACACGCCAGAGGACGCCGATAAGTTAATGTATTATAAGGAAGATAAGCATGGCCAAATCTTGCAGGAAGGCATCAATGAGGCTGGTGCCATGTCATCATGGATAGCAGCAGCAACTGCTTATAGTGCTCATGGTGTACAGATGATTCCTTTTTTTATTTTTTATTCAATGTTTGGTTTTCAGCGGATTGGTGACCTTGCCTGGGCAGCAGGAGATATGCGTTGCCGAGGTTTTTTGATGGGTGGTACCGCTGGTCGGACTACATTGAATGGTGAAGGCTTGCAACATGAGGATGGCCATAGCCATCTAGTCGCCTCTACTATCCCGAATTGTATATCCTATGACCCCACATTTGCGTATGAGCTTGTAGTCATTATTCAAGATGGTCTTCGCCGCATGTATCAGGAACAGGAAGATGTGTATTATTACATAACTGTGATGAACGAAAATTACTCGCATCCAGAACTTCCAAAAGGTGCTGAGCAAGGTATATTGAAAGGAATGTATCTATTTCGAGAGGGTGGTAACAAAAAGGGAAAAAAAGTGAAACTAAGAGTACAGCTACTAGGTTCTGGGACTATCCTGCGTGAGGTTATTGCAGCAGCGGAGATTCTAAAAGAGGAATATGATGTCACTGCTGACATCTGGAGTGTTACTAGTTTTAATGAGTTGCGCCGAGAAGCGTTAGAGATAACACGCTGGAATATGCTACATCCAGCAGAGCCAGATAAAAAAACTTACGTGGAATCCTGTTTAGAGGGACGTGAGGGGCCAGTAGTGGCGGCAACGGATTACATGAAAACCTTTGCTGACCAGATACGTGAATTTGTACCAGGACAATATAAAGTGTTAGGAACCGATGGTTTTGGGCGTTCCGACACACGCGAAAAACTACGTCAGTTTTTTGAGGTGGATCGTCACTACATTACTGTTGCTTCGCTTAAAGCTCTTGCAGAAAAGGACAGAATATCGCCAGAGATAGTGGCCGAGGCGATGAAAAAATATGGTATTGATCCAGCAAAACCGAACCCAGTAAAAGTCTAATAAGTAGATACAAATTATCATTCTCCAAACATGAGTTCATAGGTGAAGGAAAAAGCGTGACAGAGATTAAACAGGTATTCGTTCCTGATATCGGCGATTTCAAAAATATTCCCATAATTGAGTTACTAGTACAATCTGGTGACATAGTCAAAAAAGAAGATCCATTAATCTCGCTAGAATCTGATAAGGCGACTATGGAGGTACCCTCACCTTATGCAGGTACGGTCAAAGAAATAAATGTTCGGGAGGGTGATAAGGTCTCCGAGGGCACACTCATTTTAATAATGGAAATTAATAAAGCTGATAATAATGCAGCTACTTCAGCTACTTCAGCTACTTCAGCTACGACTGCCTCTCTGTCCACACCAGTTGCTGACGATCTCCCCGTAAAAAATATTTCAAATCCTACACAAACACCTAATTTACAATTTACCCAAAAACCTTCGATTGCCTCTATACAGGTGAGCGAAACTGCGTTTGTCAAAGCGCATGCAAGTCCTTCTGTAAGGCGTTTTGCACGGGAACTAGGCGTAAATCTAGATTTGGTTGGTGGTAGCGGCCCTAAAGAACGCATTCTTAGGGAAGATGTAAAGACTTACGTCAAAGCTCAATTATCAAAAAAAATTAATAGAAGCGATGGTTTAGATTTGAATCTACTGCCATGGCCGCAAGTGGATTTTGCTAAGTTTGGGCCGGTGGAAACGAAATCGTTGTCACGTATCCAAAAAATGGCGGGAGCAAATTTACATCGTAATTGGGTTATGATTCCACATGTTACACAATTTGACGAAGCCGATATCACTGATCTGGAAGATAAACGGAAGGAATATAACAAAACTCTCCAGGAAGGTGAAGTCAAGCTTACGATACTGGCATTTCTGATGCAGGTGATTGTAGTAGCACTAAAAAAATTTCCAGATTTTAATTCTTCACTTAATACAGATAATGGTGAAATAAATTTAG
>JAHELA010000034.1 GCA_024644425.1 Nitrosomonadaceae bacterium | reverse complement strand
CCCGCGCCGCCGCTCGAGTCGTTTGCAGAGAAAGAAAGAACTATAGGGGGTGGCTGAAGCATGCATTAATACCGTAAAATTACATTTTAACCTAAAATACTTATATCATGCCTACTACTGAGACTCTCGTATATCGCAGTTACATGTGCCTTATTTGCGGTTTTATATATGATGAAAGTGACGGATTACCTGAAGAAGGCATCCCTTCTGGTACACGATGGGAAGACGTACCAATGAACTGGGTTTGCCCTGAATGTGGTGCACGTAAAGAAGACTTTGAGATGGTTGAAATTTAGATGCGTATCCTACATACCATGTTACGAGTTGGAAATTTGGAAAAATCAATTGATTTTTATTCAAATGTTCTAGGAATGAGAGTGCTGCGACGTAAAGACTATCCAGAGGGAAAGTTTACCTTGGTATTCGTTGGCTACCAAGATGAGACTGATGGTTCAGTACTTGAATTAACATACAATTGGGATGTGAAAAATTATGATTTAGGAGCAGGCTACGGTCACATAGCCATCGAAGTAGATGACGCTTATCTAGCCTGTGATATGGTTAAGAAACGTGGCGGGAATGTCACCCGTAAAGCAGGTCCAATGAAACATGGGGCCACGATTATTGCTTTTGTAGAGGATCCTGACGGTTACAAGATCGAGTTTATTCAGAAAAAAATATCACAAGAAAAAGCTTAGCAATATAAGAAGTCAAGAAAATAAATAAGATAAGACATCAATAAAATAGTACTATTGGAACAAGTTTTATCCATTGATTTTAATGATCGTTTTTCCTAGTTAGATTCAATACGGCAGCAAAAAAACCATCCGTACGATGTAGGTTGGGAGATAAGTGCAGGAATTTTCCTGTATCGAGTGGAATCTTTTGTTTCGCAAATATTTCAGAGCATTTTTGCAGCGTAAACTTAGTGTGGCTGGCAAGAAAACTCTCGATAATTTCTTGATTTTCCTCGGGCAAAAAACTACAAGTTGCATAAACTAGTCTCCCCCCCGGTTTAAGTAAGTTTGATGAAGATGAGAGTATCGCCGCTTGTTGGCGTTTAAATCTCTCAATACTCTGTGGTGACTGACGTAATTTCAAATCAGGATTACGGCGTAGTGTTCCTAATCCGCTACAAGGCACATCAACCATAAGTCGGTCAATTTTTCCTGTTAGTCGCTTCACCTTGTTATCATTTTCGTTGTCTATACACCTAGTATATATATTGGACAAGCCAGAACGCTTGAGACGCAATTTCAAATTATTTAATCGCTTCTCAGATATGTCAAATGCATAAATACGTCCCTTTGAGCACATTAATGCGCCCATCATCAGCGCCTTGCCACCAGCACCAGCACAAAAATCTACTACTATGTCGCCACGCTTAGGTCCTAACAAATAACCTAAAAGTTGACTCCCTTCATCTTGAATTTCGATCTTGCCAGCTAGAAACAAATCATGCTGGTTGATAGTCGATTTTCTATCAAGGCGAATACCAATAGGAGAGTAGGGAGTAACTTGTGCCTTAATACCATCTTCACTTAATCTAGCAAGAACTTCGTTGCGATTTGTAATTATTGTATTTACACGTAAATCAAGTGATGCTGGCTGTTGTAAAGAGATTCCAAGCGTTAGGATATCCTTATCAGGCATAAATTTCTGCATTTTATTCACCATCCACTCTGGTAATTCTGATCGAATAGATAGTGACTGCGATTTTAGACTCGCTGCTTTGATTTTAGTAAGCTGTTTTGCCTCAGCCTCACTGACAAGCGGTATTAATTCTTTCAAATTCATACCTTGAAACTTTACAAGATAAGCAAGCAGCAATGAACGAGAAGTAGTAGTTCCGACAATTTGCTTAAGAGAAAAAAAATGTCGTAGCACTCCAAAAACAGATTCTGATATGAATGCTCGGTCGTTTACCCCAAATTTAGAATTTTCACGAAAGAAATGCCGTAACACACCATCAGCAGGGCGCGCAAACTGCTGTACTGCACGTAATGCCGCAATGGCCATATCCATCTGATCAGGAGTAAGACGCATCTGTTGTAAGCACATACAATAAGAGAAAATACTAGTAGCAGTAATTTAATAAGTGGCTCACTTATGCAACTCAGGTGAGCATAAAACTAAATTTTCAGATGTATCGTTGCTCACTTCAACATGACTTCCGGATAGCTTTAGCCGACCTTCCATATATAAACGTACGGCTTCTGGGTATATAAGATGCTCCTGCTCCAACACTCGTGCCGCAAGAGTTTCTTTTGTATCATTTGGTAGTACTCGAACAGCTGCTTGAATGATGATTGGACCATGATCCATTCGAGGCGTAACAAAATGTACTGTACAACCATGTATTCTTACGCCATTCTCTAACGCCTGTTCATGCGCTCTGAGACCAGGGAAAGCAGGCAATAACGAAGGATGTATGTTTATTAGCTTTCCTTTATACCGGTTTACAAAACCGTCTCCCAACACACGCATAAAACCAGCCAGCGCGATCAGAGAAGGGCGATAAAAGTCAATTTTTTTCGCTAGAGCGGCATCAAATGCTTTACGATTTTGATATTCTCGGTGGTCTACTATAGCGGTTTCGACATCGTACTTTTTAGCTATCTCCAGCCCAGCAGCCTTAGGATTGTTGCTGATCACAGCAGCTACCCTGACGGGAGGCTTTACTTCAAGCAAAGCTCGCATATTACTACCACGACCAGAAATAAGGATGACGAGAGATTTCATTATGGTTGTTATAGAAAAGACTCAACTCGATACTGATCACTCTATTATAGTTTGCGCTTCACCTTTCCCACATTTTCGAATTGTGCCAATGCTCCACACAGTCTCACCTGCAAAACGTAGTTCTTCCGTCACAGCATTGACATATTCATTTGAGATTATTAATACCATGCCAATACCACAATTGAATACCCGATACATTTCATGATTAGCAATTTTGCCCTGCTGTTGTAACCAATGAAACAATTTGGGCATATCCCATGCACTCTTTTGCAATACTGCAGTAACTCCCTTCGGTAGAATGCGAGGTATATTTTCTACTAACCCCCCACCTGTGATGTGTGCTATGCCTTTTACCGGAAAATGTTTCAGTAGCTTGAGCAATGGTTTTACGTAAATACGAGTTGGTGCCATGATCGCATCTATCATCGTCTTACCATTAAAATTAGCTGACAAATCTATGCTACTCTCTTCTAAAATCTTGCGAATCAAAGAGTATCCATTTGAATGCGCCCCGCTGGAGGCAAGTCCAAGAACAACATCACCCTCCATAATGGATCGTCCACTAATAATACGGTTTTTCTCAACCACACCTACTGTAAAACCTGCAAGGTCGTATTCGCTTTCCAAATACATTCCTGGCATTTCTGCTGTTTCACCGCCAATTAAGGCACATCCCGCTTGTTCGCACCCTTCAGAGATCCCCCTAATTACGCGAGTAGCAATATCAACATCAAGCTTACCGCAGGCAAAATAATCTAAAAAAAACAGTGGCTCCGCCCCCTGTACCAGAATATCATTGACACTCATGGCTACCAAGTCTATTCCAATACAGTCGTGCTTATCGTATTTAAATGCAAGCTTCAATTTGGTGCCCACACCATCAGTACTCGACACCAACACTGGATTTTGGTATTTTCTGGAAATCTCAAATAGTGCCCCAAAGCCACCGATTCCAGTAAGTGCTTCCGGACGCATAGTACGCTTTGCAAAAGGCTTAATTTTTTCTATTAAGTGGTTGCCCGCATCTATATTAACGCCTGCGTCATAATAGGACATTTGGGTTGAGCCTAAATTTCCTTGATTTGATGAAGTCAAGTTGAGTTCTCGCTTTGTTGCAGTTAGAGTGCGATTATTAGGAACTGTAATTTTACCGTAAATGGACCACAAACACTCCAGCGATTTACATCACCTATGGTGGCTAATATTAGTCTTTATCGCGGGTATGTTGATTTATTTGCTAAGCCCGATACTTACTCCTTTCCTTGTGGCGGGAATCATCGCCTATGTTTTTAATCCACTTGTGACAAAAATAGCAACATGGAAAATACCACGCTCTCTTGGAACGATACTAGTAATAACACTTTTGCTAAGCTTATTTACGATATTGATTCTTATTTTAGCGCCATTATTGGAGAAAGAAGTTTCCCGACTCATTGAAAAAGCACCAATTTATCTTGAAACAATCAGAAACAGCTTAGTCCCTTGGCTAGAAAAATATTTGAATATTAATCTAAAATTTGACATTGCTCAGCTCAAACAATTACTGACGCAGAACTGGCAAGATGCGGGTGGGGTTCTTGCTAAGTTGATACCATCATTTACCAGTGGTGGTGTAGCAATAATGGAATTTTTCTTAAATATCGTACTAATGCCAGTTGTGCTATTTTATTTACTACGAGACTGGAAGCAATTGGCTAAACTTGTAGACGAAATAATCCCTCGCCATTGGCAGGAACAAGTTAATTTGCTTGCGCGTGAAACTGATAGAGTGTTGTCTGAATTCATGCGAGGACAACTTTCAGTGATGTTATTAATGAGTTTTTGCTACGGAATAGGGTTATGGATTATAGGACTAGAATTTGCTTTGCCAATCGGTATAGTAGCTGGAATCCTTGTATTTGTGCCCTACCTCGGCTTAGGTATCGGCTTGATACTAGCAACCATAGTGGCCCTTATCCAATTCCAAGAGTGGAGTAACCTTATACCGGTATGGATAGTATTTGGTGTTGGGCAAATACTAGAAGGGATGGTATTTACTCCTTGGTTAGTTGGTAACCGTATTGGATTACATCCAGTGGTGGTAATTTTTGCATTACTCGCATTTGGCCAGTTGTTCGGGTTTGTTGGCTTATTATTGGCGTTACCAGCGAGCGCTGTGTTGCTAGTTTGGTTGCGTTACGTACGCAAACAATATTTGGAAAGCACACTTTACAATTCGTAAATGAAGCAACTTTTACTCGATATCGCTCCATCTTCTTCACCTACATTGGAAAATTTTGTTCCAGGACACAATATAGAATTGTTGCAAACCCTAGAAAATATCCTTGAGGGTAGAGAACAAGAACGTTTTGTTTATTTGTGGGGTGGGAAGGGATGTGGCAAAAGCCATTTATTACAAGCGGTGGTTGATGCTTGCACTCAAAATAAACTAGATGCAATTTATATTAAGTGTGGCATCACACCTAACATAAACGCTGAATTCTCAGGAATTGGTGAGGTAGACTGTTTAACAATAGATGATGTTGATCATCTCGGAGCATCAGAACAAATAGGTTTATTTAATCTTTATAACAACATTCGAGATGAAGGTCATGCGCTTATGCTGGTATGTGGACCAGCTGCACCCGCACAATTGGCCTTGCGTAAGGACTTAGTTACACGTTTGGGATGGGGGCTAGTTTACCAGATCCATGAATTGTCTGATGAAGAAAAAATACAAGCTATGAAAAACCATGCTACTAGCCGCGGTTTTGATTTACCCCAGGATGTATGTGACTACCTGCTACGACATGGACAGCGAGACTTTCCATCGTTGATGGCCACACTTAATGCCCTTGATCTTTGTTCACTAACGAATCAGCGTCAAATCACTATCCCGATGGTACGCGAACTCATGCTTCCCACATCATGAATCTGGCACTATTTGACCTCGATAATACACTGCTGACAAGTGACAGTGATTTTGAATGGGCTCAATTCCTAATAGAGCAACAAGTCCTTGATCGTGAGGTATATGAAGCACGTAACTTAGAATTCTATGAGCAATATAGGGCTGGGACCCTTGATATACATCAATTCTTAGATTTTCAGTTAAAGCCTTTATCACGCCATACCCGAACCCAACTTAACAGTTGGCATAACGAATTCATGACAAAAAGAATTTTACCGATGATTGCTCCAGGTGCCCACGAGTTAATCAATAAACATATGCTAGGAGGTGACCTTTGCGTCATAATCACTGCTACAAATCAATTCGTTACTGCGCCAATTGCACAAGCACTAGGAATAAATAACTTAATTGCTACCGAACCAGAACTGATAAATGGTGAATTCACCGGTAAAGTTTCAGGAACACCTTGCTTTAGGGAAGGAAAGATAAAGAGGTTAGAAGACTGGCTTGATGAACGCAATCTGACTTGGTTATCGTTCCTTGAAAGCTGGTTTTATAGTGACTCCCTAAATGATATACCATTACTTAACAAAGTAACTCACCCTGTAGCAGTGGATCCCGATATAACACTTAAGAATCATGCTAAAAAAAATAACTGGCCCGTCATCAGCCTACGATAAAGTCACAATTGATAAACTGTCATAATAATATTTTCGCACTTTAATCTGAACCAAAGCATTTTGATTTTTACAATTCCAAGTGGCTTTTATTAAAAATCCTTTAATACTACTAATCATTTTTCTTATACTCTCGGTAGTAAGTTTAATTATTGGGTTATTTTTTGGTAGTGTAAATATTACTCTCTACAAAATAGTTCACATATTGCTATTTCCAACAAATGATGTCACTACTCAGATAATCTGGGAACTTCGTTTACCACGAATTTCGGCATCATTTGTTTGTGGAGGTTTACTAGCACTTGCCGGAGCATTGTTACAAGTGTTGTTACGTAATCCACTAGCGGACCCCTATATTCTTGGCGTATCTGGTGGCGCGGCAGTGGGCGCACTTACCGCAACGTTGCTAGGATGGGGGATGTTGTTTACTAATTTAATCTCTCTGGCAGGCGCGCTACTTGCAATTGCAGTTGTGTTCGGACTAAGTTTTCGTACTGGTAACTGGAACCTCTATAGATTACTCTTAACTGGAGTTGTGTTATCCGCTGGTTGCACTGCATTAATAACCCTTATACTGACACTTGCACCAATCAACAATGTAAAAGGAATGTTGTTTTGGCTGATGGGGGATGTTTCTCGTGCCGAAGAAATATTGCCTGCATGGATTATTCTTTTGATTGTGGGAACTATAAGTATCATCTTTTCTAGAAAACTTAATGTTCTTAATCTCGGTCATATGAAGGCTAAAACACTAGGGATAGCGGTACTACCACTTCAAATAGGAATTTATTTTTGTGCTTCGTTAGTAACTGTCGCAGCATTAATGTTGGCTGGTGCAATTGGCTTTGTTGGCCTTATTGTCCCTCATATTATTCGGCTACTAGGTGTAAATAATTATCAGTGGCTGCTTCCCTTATCCATACTATTTGGAGGCTGTTTTCTTACATTGGCTGACACGCTGGCACGTGTCCTATGGGCACCCCAGCAATTACCGGTCGGAGTGTTTACGGCGCTACTGGGGGTACCAATGCTTTTACTGTTACTATCAAAAAAACGTTAATCCTATATTTCTAAACTTAAAGGAATAAAGTAATTGTATCAGATGAATATGTATTTTCCGTGCTGTCATATAGGTAAACTACATACTATATTTATAGTTTCAAATTTTAAGCAAAACTAAGTACAGAAAACAAGAGTTGCAAACAACATCACTTAATTTGAAAAAACGAGATATGAAACCTATCGAAGAAACTTTAATAAATTGAGCTTAGAACTAATTATCTTCACGTCACTTTGAGAAGGATGTTTTAAAGGCCCAGACTATGCGACACAATTCATTTTATATATTTTTGTTGCAATGAACTCTGTTCAGGCTTCAGGATGGCTTTCTGCGCCAGTTTCTATTTCACCCCAAATTCGTAGCTGGTTGCTAAATCGTGGGTCTCTTACACGCCTAATACAAATACGTTGTAAGAATTTTCGTGTTGAGCCTGTTTTTCAATCGCTTTCAACAGCATATGAAGATGAGCTCCCTGTATTAGGCTTGCGCAAAAGAGAATTAGCACATGTTCGTGAAGTCTACCTATATTGTGGTAAAACACCAATGGTGTTTGCGCATTCTGTTGTAGCAAGAAAAAACTTACGAGGAGCATGGTGTAGATTAGGTAACCTTGGCAATAAATCTCTAGGAACAATGCTTTTTACTAATCCAGTTGTCAAGCGTACGCCTTTACAATTTAAAAAATTAAACTCGAGCCATCCTTTGTTTCACCGAGCTTGCGTAGATTTACATACAACCTATTCTAATCTGTGGGCACGTCGTTCCTTATTCACTTTAGATGGACAACCTATATTAGTCACCGAAGTGTTCCTTCCTCCCATCTTGGACTTAGTATTGTGATTATCACAGAAAGACTTGAGCATTACGAAAAGTTGATGCGTTTAGATAAACCTATTGGTATTTTATTACTACTATGGCCCACTTTATGGGGTTTATGGATTGCCGCAGGGGGTATGCCAAATTGGCCTATTGTTTGGATATTTGTATTAGGTACTATACTTATGCGTTCTGCTGGCTGTGTAATAAACGATTACGCTGACCGTAACTTCGATCCATATGTACAGCGTACTAAGGATCGCCCGCTAGCTACCGGAGCAGTAAGCACAAAAGAAGCGCTACTCCTGGCAACAAGCCTAAGCTTATGTGCATTTCTCTTGATTCTTAGCTTAAACTTTCTCACCATTTTACTGTCAGTTTTTGCATTGTTACTTGCAGGGAGTTATCCATTTACAAAACGTTTCTTTGTAATTCCACAAGCGTATCTGGGTATTGCTTTTAGTTTTGGTATCCCAATGGCATTTGCTGCGCAAACCGGGGAGTTGCCCATGATTGTATGGCTGTTAATGACAGCAAATTTGCTGTGGGTGATCGCCTACGACACAGAGTACGCAATGGTGGATAAGGCTGACGATTTAAAGATTGGTATTAAAACTTCTGCTATCACATTTGGACGTTATGATGTGGCCGGAATTATGCTTTGTCATGTAACTTTTCTAGGTATTATGGTTACTGTTGGACTAATTAAGAATCTCGGTTTTGTATATTATATCGGTCTTGGAGCTACGTTAGGCCTTATAATGTATCAATACTATCTGATACACAATCGTGAACCAGCGCATTGTTTTAAAGCTTTTCTTCACAATAACTGGGTAGGGGCAACAGTATTTGTTGGCATAGTGCTTGATTATTTTGTTGGAACAACCTATTAAATACTAATCTGATGAAATATAAAGATCTACGCGGCTTTCTCGCACAACTAGAAGACAAGGGCGAATTAAAACGTATAGCAAAAGAGGTTAGTCCCTATTTGGAAATGACCGAAATTTGTGATCGGTTGTTAAAAACTTCTGGCCCAGCAATTTTATTTGAAAATCCCAAGGGGCATAATATTCCTGTATTAGGCAATTTGTTTGGTACGTCAAAACGTGTTGCAATGGGCATGGGGCAAGAGTCGGTTGAATCATTAAGAGAAGTGGGTGAACTCTTATCGTATCTTAAGGAACCAGATCCACCCAAAAGCTTGAAAGACACATGGGACAAATTGCCTGTACTAAAGCAAATTGTTAACATGGCTCCAAAAATATTATCCAGCGCACCATGCCAGGAAATAGTTTGGGAAGGTAGTGATGTAGATCTTTACAAATTACCGATCCAAACATGCTGGCCTGAAGACGCGAGTCCTCTGATTACTTGGGGCTTAACTGTTACCAAGGGTCCAAAAAAGACAAGGCAGAATTTAGGTATTTATCGTCAACAAGTAATCTCACCAAATAAACTTATCATGCGCTGGTTAGCACATCGTGGAGGCGCTCTTGATTTTCGTGATTTTTGCCTAGCTAGCCCAGGACAGCCATATCCGCTAGCAGTTGCGCTTGGAGCAGATCCGGCAACCATACTTGGTGCTGTCACCCCAGTCCCAGATAACTTGAGTGAATACCAATTTGCTGGATTGCTACGTGGTACAAAAACAGAAATCGTAAAATGCCTAAGCCATAATTTACAGGTCCCCGCAAGCTCAGAAATTGTGTTAGAAGGTTACATCTATCCTAATGAAACAGCACTTGAAGGACCATTTGGTGACCACACTGGTTATTATAATGAGCAAGAAACGTTCCCAGTATTTACTATTGAACGCATTACCATGCGAAATAGTCCAATTTATCATTCGACTTACACAGGTAAACCGCCAGATGAACCAGCAATTCTAGGCGTAGCCTTAAACGAAGTATTTGTACCACTATTACGAAAACAGTTTCCAGAAATCACTGATTTTTACCTGCCCCCTGAGGGCTGCTCCTACCGAATGGCTGTAATAAGCATAAAAAAACAGTATGCCGGTCACGCTAAGCGTGTGATGTTTGGCGTGTGGAGTTTCTTGCGTCAATTCATGTACACTAAATTTATCATTGTTACAGACGATGACGTAGATATACGTGAATGGAAAGAAGTTATCTGGGCAATTACCACTCGTGTTGATCCAGTACGTGACACGCTACTCGTAGAAAACACGCCTATAGATTATCTCGACTTTGCTAGTCCAGTGTCAGGACTTGGTGGAAAAATGGGACTTGATGCCACTAATAAATGGCCTGGAGAAACCATTCGCACATGGGGCAAACCGATTGTGATGGATCGGGCAGTTCAAAATCGAATAAATGAAATCTGGAATGATCTTGGAATTTGATTCTTACCTATCAATTTCTAATTGAACAACTAAATTAAGCAAAATTAATGACTACTAGTTAAAAGAACTGTCGGAGTTTTTTACATATACTTTATTATTTTCTCACATTTTATAGATATCTATTTGTAAAACAACATAATAATAATTATGGTATAAAAATTGCTTGTATATTAAATTAATATAAGAATAAAGTTAAAAATATACTTAATAATAACTAATATTGTGATTTCTCACACAGAATTCCGCGTGAAATAGCATTACTCTGCATTTGCATGGTATATAAAACTTTCGCCGCACTGTTTGTAGTAACTAAGGAGTGTAATTTGACTACCAATAAAGATCAAAGTGATAATATGAAAGATAAGCAACAACTCGATAATCTTAAAGACAAAACGAAATCTGTTGACGCCTCACGAAGGCGTTTTGCAAAAACTGGGTTAGCTGCGTCTGGAGTTATTCTTACACTTGCTAGTCGGCCTGTATTGGCGAATTCTCTTTGTAAATCCCCTTCTGGGTTTCTCTCAGGAAATACCAGCTCCCATATTGAACAAATGTGCTTTGGCAATTACCCAGATTATTATGCCAATCATCCTGAAGCATGGAAGGGAACCATATATGAACCAGGCGTATATGATGTTAACACAGGTTCTAACACAAACAATAATACCAGCGAAAGCGAAAGCGAAAGCTCAAGCAGCGGCACAAGTTCAAATAACGTAATTACAGGTAGTACAAATAATATAGATAAATGGGTGGGTGGAACCCCATTTCAACAGGCGTTCCCTGGTAGTAGCCAATTTCCCGGAAGATCTATGATGCAGGTGTTATGGATGAATAACGAAATGGGAGGGCATTGTGTAGCAGCATTGCTCAATTCAGCACTTGGATTGACACCACCGTTGACCGAGACAAAAGTCGTGGAAATATTCCTGGAATATGAAATGAAAGGGTTTTTCGAGCCGACAGCAGGAGTTCAATGGTATTCACAGGATATTATCTACTATCTGCATAGCCTTACATAAATAATAGGTAGTATTATATATCTTCTGGCTCAATCGTAAGGCTCTGATAGAACCTTAGTGACAAATTTATAAAGTGAAGTGGAAAATAATATCATCTGATCAAGAAGCTCTATGTGTCCATACTTGGGATAGTGAATACGTCATCTATAACAGTCTTTCTGGGGATACTCACTTACTTAATTTTACTGCTGGACAGTTATTATTAAAATTACAAAAATCCCCAATGGATTCAATGTCGCTCGCTAACCTTATTATACCCACAGATCAATCTAAATCATCTGTAGAGCATGAGCTCCAAATAGAACAGCTCCTTGCAGAGCTCAACGCCCTTAATCTAGTAGAGAAATACTAGGTTAAGTTACTTACAACCCTCCATCTTGTAAATAAAGTATCCATCTTTGTTAATTGCTTCTATGACGTTGTCAGGAGCACTCTGGCTATGGCAGAATCTGCACTCCTTGCTTGAAATTACTGCATCACCTTCATCGATTGAAACCAACCATTGCTTGGCATATTCAACTGCTTTTTGATCATCTTTTACCCCTGTAAATACATCAAAGTGCATTGTGTG
>JAHELA010000161.1 GCA_024644425.1 Nitrosomonadaceae bacterium | reverse complement strand
GTTTATGCGAGATTACATTCGAGTCTATGTGGCGTGGAATTGAAGAAATTAAACCTGAAAAGCACCTAGGAGATATTGGATACGCGATTCAAAGTTTTGCAGAAGGCTTAGGTTGTAGTGTGGTAAGAGAGTTTTGTGGTCATGGTATAGGCACTAAATTTCATGAAGAGCCACAAGTCCTTCACTATGGGCACAGTGGAACTGGCTTACAACTTAAAGCCGGAATGATTTTCACTGTAGAGCCAATGATAAATTCGGGGAAAGCATCCGTTCGTCAAATGGCTGATGGCTGGACTATAGTTACTAAAGATCATAGCCTGTCTGCACAGTGGGAACATACAGTGTTGGTAACTGAGACTGGATATGAAGTGCTAACACTTTCTGCTGGTGCGCCACCAAAACCAATACTTAGTTATTAAATTTCACGATGGATACTGTTGGAAGAGCTTTGCCAAGCCCCTTGAGTGCAGCTGTAGGAAAGAAGATTCTAGAACAAGGTCGTGAGGTATTACATCGACAGTATAGCCAGAATGCAAACAGTACAGCATTACTACGTGGTTACTGCCGATTAGTAGATGGCTTGTTGCGACAGGTGTGGAAGGAAATGGCGCTTCCAAGCTCTGTTGCACTATTGGCTGTGGGCGGTTATGGGCGCGGTTATCTGTTTCCTCATTCCGATATAGATCTACTAGTGCTACTCCCAACAAAAAGACAAAGTATTGACGCTACAACTGAGTCAAGATTAGAAAAGTGGGTGAGCTTGCTGTGGGATATGGGACTAGAAGTGGGCCATAGTGTTCGCACACTTGCAGAATGTGGTGAGGAGTCAGAAAACGACATCACCGTACAGACTAGTCTATTAGAAGCGCGACGACTTGTGGGAAGTAAACAATTATTTAGTATATTTTCAAAAAAAATGAAGGTTGCTTTAAATCCAAGAGAATTTTTTATTGCGAAACAATTAGAACAACAACAGCGTCATGGTCGTTATCACGAAGCGACTTATAATCTTGAACCAAACTTAAAGGAGAGCCCTGGTGGATTGCGTGATTTGCAAAATATTCTGTGGGTTAGTCGCGCTGCTGGACTAGGAAGGTCTTGGTTAGATCTCGTCAAGGGAGGGTTCATCACAAGGCAAGAGGCTCGACTTGCAAAACGCCATGAGTCGATCTTACAAGACTTGCGTATTAGGCTACATTATCTTGCCGGGCGTCGGGAAGATAGATTGTTGTTTGATTACCAGACATTGCTTGCAAAAGAATTAAAACTTATTGATAAACCGCCACGCCGAGCGGAAGAATTACTAATGCAGCATTACTACCTTGCTGCAAAATCAGTAATACAAATCAATACTATTCTCTTGCTTACTTTACGGGCAGAAATCTTTCCTGACGTAGATTTGATTCCAGTAATAATTAATGAACGTTTTCAGAAACGTGGTGAGCTTCTGGAAGTACGAGATGAGAATATTTTTAGTAAAGATCCGAGCGTTGTTCTGGAAAGTGCACTTTTGCTTCAACAACACCCAGAATTAAAGGCCCGTAGTGTTAGTACGCTAAGGGCACTTTGGCATTCTACGTTTTTAATTAATTCTGCTTTTCGGCGCAATATGTATAACTGTAATTTATTTATGGAAATTTTGCGCCAGCCTCGTGGACTTACAAGAGAGCTACGTTTTATGAGTCGCTACGGTATTCTAGGACGTTATATTCCTGCGTTTGGACGTATTGTTGGTCAAATGCAACATGATCTTTTTCACATATATACAGTTGATGAGCATATTTTAATGGTGGTAAGAAATTTGCGTCGTTTTATGGTTTCTGAATTTGCTCATGAGTATCCACTATGTAGTCAGCTTATAAGTGAATTTGAAAGACCAGAGATGTTATACATTGCTGGACTATTTCATGATATTGCTAAGGGGCGTAGAGGAGATCATTCGTTACTTGGAAAGAAAGATGCCAAACGGTTTTGCAATCAACACAAAATATCAGTGGAGGATACAGAACTAGTAACATGGCTAGTGGAAAATCATTTGATAATGTCAGCTACAGCACAAAAGCAGGATTTATCAGATACGGAAGTAATTAAGGGTTTTGCAAAGTGAGTTAGAAATGAGCGTAAACTTATTGCACTTTATCTACTTACAGTTGCAGATATTCGAGGTACTAGCCCAAAGGTTTGGAATACATGGAAAGGTAAGTTGCTAGAGGATTTGTTTTGGGCAACACGGCGGTATCTAAGTGGCGAACCAGCATATATTGATGGTGCTCTGGAAAACCGGAAAATTAAGGCATTAGAATTGCTGCAATCTGAAGCTATTCCAGCTGATGCACATGAACAGCTCTGGTCAGAGCTTGATACAACTTATTTGTTACAGCATGATCCACAGGAGATTGCATGGCATACATTTCAGCTTTACAGTAAAGTAGATTCACCTGTGCCAGTGGTAAAAGCACGGACTGCTCCGGTTGGAGAAGGTGTCCAAGTCTTGATCTATACTGCTGATAAAAAGGATATATTCGCGCGTATTTGTGGATTTTTTGAACGCCTAAATTACACTATTGTAGAGGCAAAAATCTATACAACTCACCATGGGGATATGCTCTTGATAGCTTTTTAGTATTAAACCCGTTTAAGGTGGTTGAACAATACCACAATGTAATCAGCATAGTGGAACAGGGACTGGTTCAACAACTGGAACAGCAAATACCTCTCAAGCCCCCTTCACGGGTACGGCTAAGTCGTCACCTTAAACACTTTCCTATTACACCTGAGGTTGATATTGAGCCCGACGAGAAAGGAAGCTATTACATCTTATCAGTTGTTGCGGGTGACCAGCCAGAGCTGCTTTCACGAATTGCACAAGTTTTAGCACGCTCTAATGTCAGAGTACACGGTGCTAGGATAAATACATTGGGAGAGCGTGCCGAGGATATTTTCTTGATTACAGGAAGTATATTGAATGAAACAAGAACATTAATTCATTTGGAGACCGAACTTCTTAGGATACTTCAGATTTCTGATGAAGTAATTCA
>JAHELA010000033.1 GCA_024644425.1 Nitrosomonadaceae bacterium | reverse complement strand
CCATCATCTGAAAGCTCTATACGACGTACACGCCCTATTGGAAAACCTGAAAACGTCAAGTCCATACCAACAATCACGCCCTCAGAATTATCTGCAATCAATATTACTTGCTGAGTACTCTCAAACACACCACGTGCATACATAACATACGCAAGTGAAGCACAAATTATTGTTACCATAAAAACTACTAGAGCCAGGGCCTTAAACTCAATATTTGGAGGCGGCGCCGAAGACTGCTCGGAAATTAACTCGGGTTCGAGTTCAGATTTTATGTTTTTATTATCCACTTTAAATAAATTTAATTGCTAATGATGCACCCTCAATAAGTGCCAAAGCTAAGAATAAGCGCACAGTTCCATTTGGAACTGATCTCGATTCACTAATAGGCATTCTTCCATGTAATACTGAAGCAATTGGTATTACAGCAACTGACAAGCTAAACAAAACAGTTTTTAGGATAAAAGCAACAGCCACACCTGGGTCAAATACACGCCCAACCATGCGAGTGTATTCTGCGAAACCCCAAGGTGAAAAACCATAAACAACTATATATGCTATCACCAACGCAACCAAGCTACTCACCGCTGCTAATGTTACCACTGAGAATGCAATAGCTATCACACGTGGAATAATATCGGTACGCATCGAGCTACCTTTCCTTATTGAATTAACCTCCTTATTAGAACGCAATATCACAAATAGGGCGGCACCAAGTGGGATCAACTCTAGTACTAGTACTCGTACTACCATTTCCAGCGCATATTGAGATAAGCCGTAACTTAAAGCTGTAACAACAATGATTCTTACCAATACTAGGCTAATAAGTGCACACAACGACGTGAACCAAAGCAATACCTGCCACGTATTTGTGTAAATATTTTTTGCTATAACACCACGATTTCTATGATCATAGGTTGATGGTGACAGGGCCATAACAATTGCAATAGCCCCAAAATGGATAATCAGCCACCAACTAGTCACTGACCTCACAAATGTGAGGCCTAGAGTATCCAATCCAAAACGGGATAAAGAATTTTGTCTCATGGAATGATGATTCAAATCAAAAAAAAGTGAGGCGCCATGACACCAACACAAGCAATTGAAGAATTTTTAGGAGTAGAAAACCTGTTTATTTCTTGGCTTCCCTCTCAAATAAATTGAGCTCATATAATCTGTATTCTTTAGCATGAAAGCACACAATACAAACTATGGTGTTATTAGCTTTACTAAATTACTTACATTTCTATGACTAAATATCCACTAGAACTATATCTGTCCAAACAATCTCACACATTAACAACCCCAGCCCTTCATCCCTAGTCTGGAGAGGATGAAATATCATCATTCAGAGGGGCCCATAAAATGGACAGGCTCCTCTCCAGTCAAATTCTTAGGTGTAATGCTATAGTTTCCTCCCATGCTAGTTTCCCACACTTTGTTGGTGGCCTCTTCATCGCCACCTGTAAACGCGTAGGTAAGGCCACCAACTACTCCACCGACAAGAGAAAAAGCAGCTTTAACTGGGAAATACACGATTGTCGCAAGGGCTGATGCTGCTTCCATACCGGTATCAGATACAGCAATTTCAGTTGTAGAGTCGCCAGAAGCCGGTGGTGGTGCGTCCTGCGCATGAACAGCAGGTACGGTCATAATTGTATAGACGCATAAAATAATAATTGCAGTAATGGTGCCGTAGGTTTTTCTTGGAAATGGGTTTAAACCTGACTTTGTTACTCGTATAGAAATATACTTTTTTATTTGATCATTAGTCATTTTATCCTCGCTATTTTAATTTCTATAACACGACTCTTCTCAACATACACCCTTTCAAGCAAAAACGTTAATTTGATTTTAATTCTCCAGCGTCGGTATATTAATGTCAATAGTAATTACATAATTTAACAGTATTATAATTGCTACTAGTCCCAATAAAATAACGCCTATCAATACTAAGTTTCTAGTATAAGCAGCATTACATTTTACCGCTCGTAATATATGATCTTACCTAGTGGTTTACACCCAATCCTTACTAATTAGGAAATTGGTATAAAGTTTTGCCTCTGCGCTACCCGACTCCGGTTTCCAATCGTAGCGCCATTTTACTACGGGCGGCAGGGACATAAGAATAGATTCGGTGCGTCCACCAGATTGCAGCCCAAATAAGGTCCCACGATCCCATACCAGATTAAACTCTACGTACCGTCCACGACGGTAAGCTTGGAAATCACGTTCATGCTCACTATAAGGCGTATTTAGTCGACGCTCCAAGATTGGCAGATAGCTAGGTAAAAAATGGTTCCCCACACTTTTAGTTAGATTGAAACAAGTGTCGAAATCAGGTTGGCTGAGATCGTCAAAGAAAATTCCTCCAATTCCACGTGGCTCATTTCTGTGTTTCAAATAAAAATACTGATCGCACCACTTCTTAAAACGTTTATGATAATCACTACCAAATGATTCAAGCGAACTTTTACAGGTCTGGTGAAAATGTTTTGCATCTTCCTCAAAACCATAATAAGGAGTTAAATCCATTCCACCGCCAAACCACCATACAGGCTCAGCTCCTTCCTTAATAGCTTCCAGGAAGCGTACGTTTAAGTGAACTGTGGGTATATACGGGTTATATGGATGCAACACTAAAGATACGCCCATTGCTTCAAAAGAACGCCCTGTCAGTTCAGGTCGTGCTGCAGTAGCTGATGCAGGTAATCCCATACCAAATACATGTGAGTAGTTTACTCCACCACGTTCAAACACATTTCCTTTCTCCATCACACAACTTAATCCACCACCACCCTCAGAACGCTCCCACTTCTCACGTTTGAAGTACTTGCCATCTATCTGTTCCAAATTCTTAATAATTTGATCTTGTAGTCCAATAAGAAACTCTTTGACTAGAGTTATATTCATAACTAAATTTTTACCTGGTTTTGCGATAAACCACAATTATTTTTCTTGAGGCAAAGAATTAGTTGCCAGATACCCGATATCATGCCGCATCTGGCAGCCCTCAAAATAGATTTTATCTGCTATTTCATATGCACGATGCTGAGCAGTATTCACGTTTTCTCCTAAAGCAGTAACACATAACACGCGCCCACCTGTGGTAATAATGTCTTTATTATCCCCTCCACCCATCTTAGTGCCGGCATGGAATACATGAAAATCATTACTTAATTTCTCCACTGATGTAAGTTCCGATAAACCATAAATTATGTCCCCAATACGTACCTTCTTAGGATATCCATAAGCTGCCATCACCACTCCTAGAGCCACACGATGATCCCACTCTATCTCCACTTCTTCAAGCTTTCCTTCTATTGCATGCTCTACTAACATTGATAAGTCACTTTTTAGCCGCAACATGATAGGTTGGGTCTCTGGATCTCCCATACGACAATTGTATTCTAGTACATTGATTTCTTCATTCTGAGAAATCATTAGCCCCGCATAGAGAAACCCTGTATAGGAGTGTCCATCCTGTGCCATTCCTCTAATAACTGGCTTGATTGTTTCATTTATTATCCTGGTGCTTAATTCAGAAGTAACTATTGATGCAGGAGAATAAGCACCCATTCCGCCAGTATTTGGCCCTTGATCACCATCTTTTAAGCGCTTATGATCCTGACTAGTTGCAAATGGCACTAAATGATGGCCGTCAGCCATGACAATAAAGCTAACTTCTTCACCTTGTAAAAATTCTTCGATCAAGATTCTTGAGCCTGCAGCGCCCATACTGTTTGAAACTAGCATTGCATCTATAGCTGCGTGAGCACTTGACATATCCATTGCCACCTCTACACCCTTACCTGCTGCCAGTCCATCCGCCTTGATGACAATTGGAGCTCCTTTCTTATTCAAATATTCATGTGCCTCTGTGGGATCACTAAAACTAGCATATGCTGCAGTAGGAATACCGTAGCGTTTCATAAAATCTTTAGAGTATTCTTTAGATGCCTCTAGTTGCGTGGCTTGTTGGGTTGGACCAAATATTCTCAGATTTGCTGAACGAAAGGCATTTACTATACCTGCCGCAAGTGGTGCTTCAGGACCTACCACAGTGAACATAATTGATTCGTTTTTTGCAAATTCTATTAACTCAGGGATAGAACTTATAGGAAGATTTTCCAATCCATCTTCCAAAGCTATCCCAGCATTACCTGGAGCAACAAAAACCTTGTGTACTCGGGGCGACTGGTTTAATTTCCAAGCTAGGGCGTGTTCCCTGCCACCACTCCCAATTACGAGTAGTTTCATATTAAGACCCTGTTACCATAAGGTTACTATGATATGAAAAAATCACAGTGCTTTTTTTCAAAACTAGATTGATGTTAGAAAAGACTCAATGCCGGAAATGCCTTGTATTGGTAAAAATCATTGTTACACCTTGCTCATCTGCAGCAGCAATAACTTCTTCATCTCGCATACTACCACCAGGTTGAATAATTGCTTTAGCACCAGCCTTAACCACTACATCTAACCCATCACGAAAAGGAAAAAATGCATCTGAAGCAACTACTGACCCAGCCAAAGAAATATCTGAATTTTGTGCTTTTATTGAAGCAATGCGAGCACTATCGACTCGACTCATTTGCCCTGCGCCTATTCCAAGTGTTTTACCATTAACGCAAAATACAATTGCGTTAGATTTAACAAATTTTGCTACACGCCATGCAAATACTAAATCTAATAATTCTTGTTGTGTTGGCTGTACTTTAGTTACAACCTTAAGGTGATCTGTGCCAATATTAAAATTATCAGGTGATTGCACCAATAACCCGCCACCCACACGCTTGAAATCAAGAGTATTATTTCCTTCCTTTATCGGAAGAATAAGTACACGTACATTCTTTTTCTGAGCAAGAATAGAGCTTGCTTCAGAAGTTATCTCCGGGGCAATTACCACTTCAACAAATTGCTTAATCACTGCTTCAGCAGTGATACCATCAAGCCCACGATTAAAAGCAATAATTCCCCCGAAAGCAGAAGTTGGGTCGGTAGCAAATGCCCTTTTGTAGGCTGCAATAAGCGTGTTAGCAATTGCGACTCCACATGGATTAGCATGCTTAACAATGACACAAGCTGGAGAATCAAAGGTTTTAACACATTCCCAAGCCGCATCAGCATCTGCAATGTTATTGTACGAAAGTTCCTTGCCTTGTAACTGTGTATAACTAGCAAAACCACCTAGAACATTTGATACAAGATCCTTATAAAATGCAGCACCCTGATGTGGGTTCTCTCCATAACGTAAATTCTGAGCAATTTTAAAATTAAGATTAAGACGTGCAGGAAAAATTTTATGCTGTCCATCAGGAGAAATACTAGTAAGATAATTACTTATAATACTGTCGTAGGCAGCAGTATGAGAGAACGCTTTACAAGCAAGCTGGAAACTTCGCTCCTCAGAAACCTTACAACCGGTTGACTTCATTTCCTTCAATATAGAAACATAGTCTTCTGGGTCGGTCATAACTACTACGCTTTTGTAATTCTTTGCTGCTGCACGAACCATAGTAGGCCCACCTATGTCAATATTTTCTATTGCATCCTCCAGGCTACAATCAGACTTAGCTATTGTCTGGCTAAATGGGTAGAGATTCACAACTACTAACTCAATAGTTGTAAGCCCCATCTTTTCCATAGCTATCATATGCTCTGGTAATTCTTTCTGCGCCAAAATACCAGCATGGATTTTTGGGTGTAGAGTTTTAACACGGCCATTGAGCATTTCTGGAAAACCAGTATAGTCACTAACCTCAGTTACCTCCACACCAGCATCTTTCAGTAACTTGGCAGTACCGCCAGTAGAAAGTATAGCTACGTCAAGCTGACGTAACTCTTGTGCAAGTTCGACAATTCCAGTTTTATCAGAAACGCTAATTAGGGCTTGTTTAATGGTCATATTCTGGCATGGTGAATACAGGGCGTGATGTTATAAATCGCCTCTATATAAGCCATCTTATACGTTTCACACCTTATTTAATTCGATATTGCCTTATTTTATTTCGGAGAGTATTACGGTTAATGCCAAGCAATTCAGCAGCATAAGTCTGATTACCTTCTGAATGTTTCATCACCAGTTCAATTAGTGGTTTCTCAACACTACGTATAACCATTCCATATATGGGATGTGGCTTTGCCCCATCTAAATCTTTAAGATAGCCTTCTACAGCCTTGCGTACACAACGTGCAATTTCATTTTCGTTTATTATGCTCATGCAGCTAGTTCCTTATTTTCTATATATGCCAATCGCTGCCCATAGCCAGCTAGGTTGATGAAAAAATCATTAACTGCGGAAATTTGCTGACCACAGGTTTGTAATTGATTCATGGCATGACGGAATGCAGCCGAGCCAACCAACCCCTTTGTATACCAAGAGATATGCTTTCGTGCGATACGCACCCCTGAATATTCGCCATAAAAATCGTAAAGATCATATAAATGATTAATTAGCACATGATGAATCTCTGTTACCTCTGGCAATGGAAGATAATTATTTGTAGCAAGATAATAACTAATTTCTCGAAAAATCCATGGCCGCCCCTGAGCAGCACGTCCAATCATTACAGCATCAGCTCCAGTATACTCTAGTACTATTCTTGCTTTCTCAGGAGTATCAATGTCTCCGTTGGCAATAACTGGTATTTTTACATTAGTTTTCACTGTTGCGATAGTGTCATACTCAGCGTGACCAGCATATGCACAGGCTCGAGTACGGCCATGAATGGCAAGTGCTTGTATCCCTGCATTCTCAGCTATGCGTGCAATTACAAGCGCATTCTTGTGCTTTAAGTCCCAACCAGTACGAATCTTCAAGGTTACAGGAACATCTACAGCATGTACTACTGCATCAAGAATCTTACCTACCAACTGCTCATTTTGTAACAATGCAGAACCGGCCATTGTGTTACAAATTTTTTTAGCTGGACAACCCATGTTGATATCTATGATTTGCGCCCCTTTCTCTACATTGTAACAAGCAGCCTCCGCCATCATTGCAGGGTCAGCGCCCGCAATCTGTACTACAATTGGGTCTACCTCACCATCATGATTAGCGCGACGTCGGGTCTTGTCGGAACCCCACAACAGTGAATTACTAGAAACCATTTCTGAAACCGCCATACCGGCTCCCATTTTCTTACACAATTGCCGAAAGGGACGATCGGTTACTCCTGCCATAGGAGCAACTATTAAATTGTTCATAAGACTATAGGGGCCAATCTGCATAACACTTATTAAGGAGAAAACATGAAGAAATAAATTAACACAGGCCGTAATTCTAAACCCATGCCAATTTCAGGGAAAGAAATTATTGCAAAGAACCAAAAAATAATCTAGTCATTCATTATCCCCTTGCGCCAAACATCATACGTTTAGCTACAAAACGTTTTGCTGGTGGCAAACAATCTAGAGCACTTAATCCCATGCCACGTATGCTTTGTAGCAAAAAATCATCATTGGAAAAGAGCTTTACCAAGGAATCCGTGAACACTCTTCCTGCTCCACTGTCAATCTGACGCTTGTCGCGATACTTTTTAAGTATCATGGGAGATCCAACATCAGAAGGCGTTGAAATTATTTCTCCTGCTAATTCCCAAGCATCTCGCAACCCTAGATTGAAACCTTGTCCTGCTACGGGATGCAAAGTTTGGGCTGCATTTCCAATTAATACAATACGACGTGCTGTAACTGGTGTTACATATTTAAGCGAAAGTGGAAAGCCAGAGCGTTTACTGGCCCCGATAAATTTACCAAGACGGTCACCAAATTGTTTATGTAAGCACGCCAAAAATTCTGAGTCATCTAAACTGAGGATTTCTTGTGCCATCGATGGAGAAACCGTCCAAACCAAGGAAAAATATCTGCCTAGTGGAAGAAGCGCAATTGGCCCTTCAGCGGCAAACCTCTCATAAGCTACGCCACACTGAGGAAGTGAAGTCTCAATACCTGTAACTACTGCCCATTGATGATAATCATGAGCATGCTGGGTGACTCCCTCAATATGCCTAGTAAGGCGACCACCATCAGCCAATACTAGCAAATCTGCTGTTGCCTGCCTTGTCTTTCCATTATGTTGAAATTTGATCCGCCCTTCTTCTGTATCTGATTCTACTTGCTGCACCTGAGCCTCTGTCAAATAGTCAACACCACAACCTCCTAATCTCTTATGCATGGCTCGGAATACGTCATGGTGAATCACTACGTAACCTAATGCTGGCACATTAACTTCGCCCGCTGTAAGTACTGTGCGCCCAAACCCACCTCGATTAGAAATATGTATAGTCGTTATTGGTGTAACATCTGGTAAAGATTCCCATATTCCAAGACGCTGTAGAATTAAGCGACTGCCATAAGAAAATGCAAGAGGCCGCGGATCTTCTTTTTTTTCAGGTGAGCTACGTGCTTCTAGTATTAATACAGAAAGACCACTATGACGAAGCGCTATTGAAAGAGCCATCCCCACTGGACCGCCACCAATGATAATAAGATCGTATCGCTTAAATTTCATAGTTTCAGAACTAATTTTTCTCGTTCGTTAATCTTTCTTATTCTTTCTTTCCTCTGTTTCAGCAACTTGATCCTCATCCACTATGACATACTCGCCCTCAACAGTATCTGCAGTATCTACCGTACCTGTAGCATTATCCGAACTCATCGATTTAATCAATTTACGTCTTAACCACCAAAAACGAAGTCCAAATCCAACAGCAACAATTGAAAACAAAGCAAGGAATGCAGCAAAAAAGAAAATACCAAAAATTACCATTAATATTACTATAGGAATCAATATGAGATAGGTTACCCAACGTTTGGAGTAGTGCGGCTCGTTATTTCCCTCTTGATGAGTATTGTTTTCCTCATACCTTGGCATATTTTTAACTATTATTTTCCAATCTTCTCTCATTGCATTAATTCTTCAATTTCGGCAATTGTTTTGGGTGCAGATGCTGTCAGGACCTCACAACCGGTCTTTGTTACCATTACATCATCCTCAATACGCACGCCAATATTCCAAAAATCACGAGGCACATTATCTGCAGGGCGGATGTAACAACCTGGTTCCACAGTAAAGGTCATTCCTGAATGTAGCAAACGCCATTTTCCATCTTGCTTGTATTCACCTACATCATGCACATCTAATCCCAACCAATGACCAGTCCGGTGCATATAAAAACGCTTATAATCTTTTGATTTTATGACAGATTCTACACTACCCTGACATAGGCCTAAATCAATAAACCCCTGCACAAGCACCTGTAACGCTGCTGTATGCGGCGCATCCCAATGAGTACCAGGCTTTACAGCATTTATTGCAGCAACCTGAGCTGATAATGTTAGCTGATACACATCCTTTTGTGCAGAGTTAAATTTACCGTTTATAGGAAATGTTCGTGTTACATCAGAAGCATAACCATGTAACTCACAACCTGCATCGATCAATAATAAATCTCCAGATTTTAGTTCCATATTATTCTCAACATAATGTAGTATGCATGCATTAGCGCCACCTGCAACGATAGGTGTATAAGCAGGTGCTTCTGCTCCATGACTACGAAATTCATATAGAAGTTCAGCTTCAATTTCATATTCCTTCATGCCAGGCTGAGTCATACGCATTGCACGGCAGTGAGCACTAGTAGAAATATTTGCTGCTTTGCGCATGATCTGAAGCTCTTCCTCGCTTTTAAACAGGCGCATCTCATCTAATAACAGTCGACTATCACAAATTTCAGTAGGCGCAGAAATGCCATTTCGTGCTTGTTCGCGTACTTGGTTTATACAGTGAATCAACCGTAAATCCCATCTGTTATCTTGTCCCAAAGCACAATATATTTTAGGTTGGTCGTGGAGTAACTTAGGTAGCAATTCATCCAACCTAGAAATAGAATATGTTTCATCAATATTAAAAACTTCTTTCGCAGACTCAGGTCCATGGCGAAAACCATTCCAGATTTCATACTCCGCATTTTTATCTTGACAAAATAGTATGTCCTTAGTTACACCTTCATTAATATCCGCGACTATGACCAATACTGCTTCTGGCTCGCTAAAACCTGTCAGATAATAAAAATAACTATCAAAACGATAAGGATAATTTCCATCACGACTTCGTACCCGCTCTGGGGAAGTCGGAATAATCGCCACCCCTTTCTGCATCTGTGACGCTAGATGCTTGCGACGCATGTCATAAGATTTCATCGAGATCATAGATAAAGATTCTTACAAAGTTTATGATATAAAGCAAAATAGGCTAGAATTTACTGATTTTTTTAAGTTGAGCATCAAGTCTGTTTAATCGCTCTGGAGTGCCGACATCTACCCATACACCCCTATAATATTCCCCACCAACTTTTTTAGCAGCAATTGCCTGACTTATTTTAGGTGCAAGTTTCGCTACTGAACCAGACTCAATACCTTTAAAGAGCACTGGCTTATAAATACCAATCCCACTAAAAGTAAGTTTCTCCTGTCCTGTTAACACTAACCTTCCTGAATCAAGAATAAAATCACCCTCTGAATGATGTTCTGGATTGTCTACCATTACTAGATATGCAATATCTCCATCAATATCATCTTTCATATGTTGTAAAATAGGCAGTAATGTTGAAAAATCAAACTCACAATAGATATCAGCATTAATTACAAGGAAAGGTTGATCACACGTCTCAGCTTTACTTTCCAACAAAGGTAATGCTTTAACAATCCCGCCTGCAGTTTCTAGCGCAACGGGTTCCGGTGAATAGTAGATGCTAATACCATAACGATCTCCATTTCCTAGCGCTGTTTCAATCATATGCCCCATATGGGCATGATTGATTACAATATCACCAAAACCTGCTTGTGCTAGGCTATGAATATGATATTCAATAAGAGACTTGTTTCCTACATGTAGTAACGGCTTAGGTAGTGTATCAGTCAAAGGTCGCATACGTTCGCCACGTCCAGCAGCTAGAATCATTGCTTTAAATGGTCCCCTTTCAGGAGTCATAGTCAACATTTACCTCTTGTCTTCCATTTTCCAGCTCGTCTAACAATACTAGTAAGAAATTAAGTTCAGAATAACGCTCGCAAGTTTTTCGCAGATAATTCATTACAAATGGCATATCCTTGAGATAGTTCTCTTTACCATCGCGATAAAACAAACGGGCAAAAATGCCTAATACTTTGATATGACGCTGCACGCCCATCCACTCAAAATCACGGTAAAAATCAGAAAAATTTTCATTTACCGGAAGCCCAAATTTTTTAGCTTTCTCCCAATAACGTATTACCCAATCTAATATACGTTCCTCATCCCAACAGATGTAAGCATCTTTAAACAGTGACACCAAATCATAAGTAATTGGTCCATACACTGCATCCTGAAAATCAATAATCCCTGGATTAGGGGTAGTCACCATAAGATTCCGAGAATGATAATCACGATGCACAAATACTCTAGGTTGAGCTAGGTTGTTTAGTAGAATCTGCGCAAATACCTTATCAAGCTCGGCTTTCTGCTTTTTATTTAGTACCACTTTCAGATGCTTATCTAAATACCAATCTGGAAACAGATTTAATTCATTAAGAAGCAGCGGTTCATCATAATTAGGCAACACACCGAAACGGCTTCCTAGCTGTATTTTAATAAGTGCATCTACAGCATCGCTATATAAATGATCGGCAGTTGAAGAATTGGCACCTATTGCATCCAAATAAGTAGTGCTCTCCAGATCTGAAAGTAGCAAAAAACCCTGATTCAGATCCTGCGCAAGCACTTTAGGCACATGCACACTTACTCCTGAAAATAATTCAGCCACACGCAGAAATGAAACACAGTCTTCCTGCTGGGGTGGAGCGTCCATCACAATCAATGTTTTAGGGACAAGCTTATCGGTAAATGATACACGGTAATAACGACGAAAACTTGCATCAGTAGAGGCAGGAGTCAGTAAAAAGGCCCTAGTAGGAAATTGCAACTTGATCCAATTTTGTAAAAGCTGATATCGTCCTATTTGCTTCATAATTTATCTACCAATTGCCTAATTCTACAAAGTATGAGATTTTATCATGCAAGTAATGTTATTAATTTAAATGAATGATAGAGAAAAACACTGGAGGGAGTTATGCTAAACCAAAAACTATTAGACGAAATTAGCACAAAAGTAAATGATCTGGTAGCTCAAAGTCCTGTGAAAGATATAGA
>JAHELA010000160.1 GCA_024644425.1 Nitrosomonadaceae bacterium | reverse complement strand
GTGTTAATCACAAAACGTGCAGTGTCATTTCCTGCATTTTTAAATTTTAACTGTAAAATATCATTAAATATCACATTAAGATCATCAAGATTAGAATAGAAATTAGAAATCGCTATTTCGATAGGATCAGGAACTATAAATTTGTAACCCTTTGCTACCGGTTTTAAAGCATGCTCATCAACTGACTCGTTGAAAGAAAATATTGAACGATTCATGGATTCGTATGGGTCTATTGAACTAGTAGGAGGAGTAGATGCGCAACCAGAAAGAAAAACTCCAGTAATCAACAGGGCAAAAAAACTGTGTACGTTTCGGTAAGCGTTATTCATATTATTCTCTTCTAATGACTGTGGGAGTCTGCCACAAATATATATTAGATTCAACCTTGTAGTACAACTTCTTTATCAATAAACAGCATTGTCAAGGAGTACCAATGATTTATATGTTTACTTTATAAGCATATTTATATCATTTTTATGAAAATTTCTCTTTATCTTGAATTATTTAAGTCTTACTGAAAATATTGTTGTAAGAAATGAGTAGTTTTAACCTCTCGCTCCTCACAATGAATGAAGCATCCTCACAATGAATGAAGCATATAGCTGAACATCTATATAAAGTTATTAGAGTTATAAATGTATACAATTCTTATATAACGACTTACTCGATACTACGTCTAGAAAAGTCCTTAAAACGAATACCAAGTGACCATAAAGCCATAAAATAGCTAGTTGCCCCCAGCATCACCACCCAAGTTAATCGTATAATACGTTCTACCGACGAACTTTCTAGCCATAAAGTAGTGTCTCCCATAATAAACCAAAGCACTATAGCCATCACAATTAACGCTATTAGCACTTTGACAAAGAAAGTCAGCCATCCTGGCTGTGGTTGGTAAATGTGATAACTCCGTAGTTTGTAGTAAAGCAAACTAGCGTTAAACCATGCACCTAGACTAATTGCTAATGCCAATCCTGCATGTTGTAAGGGAATTATGAATGCAAGGTTCAAAAGCTGTGTAATAACAAGAGTAATAGCAGCTATTTTTACAGGGGTTTTAATATTTTGACGCGCATAAAATCCAGGGGCTAACACTTTAATTAAAATCAATCCCAATAAGCCTACACTGTATGCAATTAATGCGTTGCGCGTCATCAACACATCATTCGCAGAGAATTCGCCATGATAAAATAAAGTGGAGATTAGTGGAGTAGCAAGTAATGCCAATGCAACGGCGGCAGGTAATGTCATCATTACAGTTAGCCGTAACCCCCAGTCAAGAAGCTTAGAATACTCATCATTACTTTTGCTAGTATAATACCGGGAAAGAGAAGGAAGCAGGATTGTCCCTAAAGCTACTCCCAATAAACCTGCTGGAAATTCCATTAGTCGATCCGCATAGTAAAGCCATGACACACTCCCAGTAATGAGAAAAGAAGCAAATATAGTACTAATTAACAAGCTAATCTGCCCAACAGAAACCCCAAACACTGCTGGCCCCATTTGTTTGACTACCCGCCACGCACCAGCGTCTTTAGATTTAAAGTGTGGGCGTGGCAATAATTTTATTCGAACAAGAAAAGGCAATTGAAAAGCCAGCTGTAGCACACCGCCTATGAATACCGCCCAGGCTAATGCCAACACTGGTGGATCCAAAAGTGGTGCGAGCCATAGTGCACAAGCAATAAATGAAAGATTTAAAAGTACGGGAGTAAATGCTGGAACAGAAAATTTTCCAAAAGTATTAAGTACTCCAGCTGCTAAAGATACTAGCGATATAAATAGAATATAAGGAAATACTATTTGTAGAAGTTCAACTGTTAACGCAAACTTTTGTGGATTGGCAGAAAAGCCAGGCGCACTAACATAAATTATTAAGGGAGCTGCGATCACACCAATGAGCGTAACAATGAACAATGCAACCATCATTAACGCAGCTATATGATTAATCAGCTCGTGCGTTTCTTCAAATGTGCGGTTATTCTTATACTCCGAAAGTATAGGTACGAATGCCTGCGAAAAAGCGCCTTCTGCAAACATACGACGTAACAAATTAGGAATACGAAAAGCAACAAAAAAAGCGTCAGTAGCAATGCCCGCTCCAAAAATACGTGCGATTAACATATCACGTACAAATCCGAGAATACGGGATATTAGAGTCATGCTGCTAACCGCAGCGAAAGCTTTAAGAAGATTCATTAAAACATATGTTACCCTGAATTTAATAACTAGTTATGTAAGTTATTATCTTAGCTTTTTAGTGTTATTAATAATTAGCTAAATATAAAATCGGAAATCTAATCTTAGAATCTAAATCCGGGAATTTTGTCCTAATATATTTACTCTAGAATCTATTTCCTAGCTTAGTTTAATCAACATAACTTCCACACTATCCCCTCATTTTCCTTGTAATATGTAAAGAACAGACTTATACTATTTGATTATCTTACAGATGCTGAGTTGGGAACCTCTATGGCTAATAGTGCGCAAGCTAGAAAACGGGCAAGACAGAATATAAAGCAAAGTACCCACAATCATAGTCTCCGCTCCAAGCTCCGTACAGCGATTAAACGTGTAATCAAGGCCATCAAAGATGGCGATAAAATTGCTGCACAAAACGCGTTTAAGATATCATGTTCCACAGTAGATTCGATTGCCGACAAGAAGATTGTCCACAAGAACAAGGCAGCTCGCCACAAGAGCCGCTTATCAGCTGCCATTAAAGCAATGACCTAATTGATAGTTTAATCTCGCCAGAAGTTCTATGTTGGCACCAAATTTTTTAGCATTCTTGCTCCAGTCTAACCTTAAATCGTCGCCGTACTGCTTAAGTAGAAATTAAAATATTATGACTCACTAAAGTTTTGAGTTAGGCAGAGTCAAATAAAATAATACTTTTAAGAAAACCAGTTATCTGATAGGTGCGATGCGCCAGAAATTATGAATAACTGTATTTTATTTTTGTACTAGCTATTTTCTTGAAATCAATTAACCATCTTTAACGAAAAGGCTTGAAAAATCTGCTTAAATGAGTAAACATAATTAATGGCGATACTAGAAAGATTATAGCGTACGGCG
>JAHELA010000032.1 GCA_024644425.1 Nitrosomonadaceae bacterium | reverse complement strand
AGACATATAGGCACTAAATTCTATTTATGATGTTTCTTTTTCTGATTCTTTTGTTCGATTTCCTGATACCAAATACTATATATTTCGTCCGGCCATATTGACGTAATCCAAACTATTACATCATCAATTTCCTGGGTAGTTAGTTTATTTTCCCATGCGGGCATTCCTCCCATGCCAGGTGGACTACCCTCTCGGATCATTTTTTCCAATGTTCCAGTTGAATGGTGCCAAGTGTGAGCGCTACCATTTAAAGGTGGTGGCGGATATTTTCCATTTGGGCCTTTGTTACGCCATCCGGGAGTGGATTCTCCATTCAGTCCATGACAAGTAGCACAATTTGTTTGATAAACAACCTTACCTCGCCTAATTTTATCTGAGTCTAGTTTGCGCAATATTAAATTCTTCGATTGTTTTTCCGGTTTAGCTACGGAAGACGGAGTTGGCAGAGTAGTCGAAATTGGTTTTGAAGTGGCTAACATGGTTTTGGGTACGGGAGGAGCTTGTTCGCTACAGCCTAAAATGGATCCATACACTGCACTTAACAGCAGTATATGGAAACAGCGGCGGTGAGAGGGGGATAATGAATTTATAATAGTCACTTCAACCTCATTACGGATTGGTTTTTATCGGATGGTAAGTGGCGACTATATACACTCAGATTTCCTTCTTTATTAATTAAAAGTACGTTATAGGGATTGCTACGTGAACTTTCCATACCAGGAGAGCCCTTAGGCATTCCAGGGGCAGCTAGGCCGATTGCTTTGGGGCGCTCACTTAGAAATCTCTTAATGTCACTTGCTGGTACATGGCCCTCAATAACATAACCGTCTACCAAAGAAGTGTGGCACGATCCAAGTGATGGGGGAATGCCAGCGCGTTTCCGTGCTTCCTTATTACCTATATTCTTAGTCTCTACTGTAAAACCATTGGCGCGCATATGATCTACCCATTTTCCGCAGCATTTACAGGTAGGGCTTTTATAAACTTCAATTTTAGTTGCAGCGGCGTATGACATTATTCCACAGAGAGACATGGCAAGGACGAATCTTGAAAAAAAATTGCAAACTGATGTTTTCATAAAGTTATTTTTTCCTTTTCGTTATTATAATTAATTCCAGAACAAGAACTTGCTTAGATCAAGACTATTACTAATGTAAAACAGCCATATTAGTAATCCTATACTTTTATATGTCCTGATTTTTATTTACACTTATTATTACGCCAAAATATCGGGTACAAGTTGTTCTTTAAGTTTAGTAATCGTGTCTTTGAGTTGTAGCCTTCTTTTTTTTAGACGCTTCAGTTGTAATTGATCTGGATATGGATTCTCCGATAACTTAGTAATGACAACATCCAGGTCATAATGTTCGACTTGCATATCTACAATTTTGCATTTGATTGCTTCAATTTCATGTTCCATGATTTCTCCCTGATATCAATATATCAAAAAAAATCATAATCTCCCAATTTGTAGTAATAATAATGAGAAGCAAGGCAAGGCAAGGCAAGGCAAATATAGCTATGCATAAGCTGCAGCAAGTAGGCCTTAAGTCGGTAATCGTCTATATCTTATAGCGATGCCATTAGTGAATTACATTAAATTAGAACAGTTGATAGATCTCTCGCTGCCACCCAGTTACAATCATTAGCAATAATTGAAGGATTACTAGTACAAACAGGGGTGATAGGTCGATATTACCTATAGGTGGGATGCGCTCTCGAAAAATTTTTAGAAATGGTCGGGTGAAACTATCAAGCAAAGGTGCCATAGGGTTATGTGGTCTAAACCAAGAGAGGACGGCCTGTATGATTACTGCTATCATTACAATGTGAAAACTCATCTTTATGATTTCTACAAATGCTAACATCGCAAATCCCGTAGTTGCTGCGCCTAAAGTTGAACCAAAACTATACCCCTGAAGCTTATGTACTCCTATTAACAGAATGAGTTGAGTAAGCCACGCCAAAAGAAGGGTTGAAAGATTTATACCTTTTAGGCCAGGGACTACCCTACGCGCAGGTCGGACCAGAAAATTGGTAAGAGCAACTAGAAATTGTGATAGTGGATCGCGGTATGGTATGCGCATGAGTTCAATATAAAAGCGCAGCAATAAAGCAAGAGAGAATAGTCCTAGCAATGTGTTCAGTATAAAGATAAGAATCTGATTTAGCATGTAATTCCCTAGTTTAGAAGAATTTATTTCTCAAGATTATTTGTTGCTAAATTCATTGGCAATTTCACATGAGCGTTCGTATGATGCTTTAATTGCGCGAATAAGTTTCTTATTAATTTCACTATCTTCCATGGATTTTATTGCATATTCGGTAGTACCATTCTTTGAAGTCACTTGAGCACGTAGCGTGGTAACATTTTCGTCACTTTGATTCACTAACTTTGCTGCACCAAGAAAGGTTTTCTGGCATAAAAGGCGAGCCTGAGTTTCATCAAGGCCTAGTTCTTTCCCGGCCTGTTCCATTGCTTCTATGAAATAGAAAACATAGGCTGGTCCACTTCCAGATACTGCGGTAACCACGTCTAGCAATTCTTCACGTTCAAGCCATAGCACTGAACCTACTGCTGATAGTATAGTTTCTGCATCATGTTTTTCTTTTGTATTAACTTCAGGTAGAGCAAAGACTCCAGTCATTGCAGCACGTATCAGTGCGGGTGTATTTGGCATAGCCCTTACCACACGCTTATAACCACCTAACCAACGGCAAATTTCCGTAGTTCGAATCCCAGCTACAATAGAAATAACCAAATGTGTTCTAATGAGGGGGCTAAGTGCTTGCGCTACTGATAAAAGTTGCTGTGGTTTTACTGCAAGAAGGATAACGTTACAATCAAGAATTTTATTGGTAATTTCTACCTCCGTTTTTACATCAAATTTTTTATTAATTTTATCGCAGACTTGAGCATTAATATCTACTACACAAATTTGTGCGGCTGAGTAACCCTGTTGCAATAGTCCACCGATTAGAGCGGAAGCCATGTTTCCTCCGCCGATGAAAGTCATATTCATATAAACCCTTTGATTGTAAAAGTTTATAAATTCAAATGATATACTAAGTTAGGATAGTCTATTGAATTCATCTTAGAAAATATCTATGGGACGTTTTTAGAATCTTTAAAATCTCAATATTAAATAGCTTATTTTTGACAGTTTTTACAATAGAAGCTTGAACGTTGACCCTGCTTGATTTGTTTTATTATACTTCCACATTTTCGACAGGCTTTCCCGTTACGCTTGTATACCCAATATTGTTGTTGGAAATAACCTGGTTTACTATCACTATTAACGAAATTGCGCAGACTGCTACCGCCTGCAGAAATTGCGCATTTAAGCGTTTCCTTTACAGCACAAACTAATTTATCATATCGGTCTATGCTGATTCTACCTGCTGCAATTCTAGGATTGATGCCAGCATGGAATAGAGCTTCACTGGCGTAAATGTTGCCGATACCGGATACGATATGACTATTCATTAAAATTTCCTTAATACTAGTTTTGCGACCACGAGTCTTTTCATAAAGAAAATTTTTGCAAAATGCTGCTGAGAATGGTTCAGGCCCAAGATGCATCAGTAATGGATGACGCATGACATCATTGGTTGTCCACAAAACTGCACCAAAACGTCTTGGGTCATTTAAGCGTAAAATCAGTCTATTTTCTAGAATTAGTTCGAAATGATCATGTTTTTGTGGAGGCGCATTGCTAGGTAATATCCGTAGAGTGCCTGACATTCCCAAGTGTAGAATTAATGTTCCAATACCACAATCGAATAAGAGATATTTTCCTCGCCGCGTTACTTTACAGATTTTCAGCCCAGTTAATATTTTTTTTATATTGACAGGGATTGGCCAGCGTAGACTTGGATTACGTATAATTACGCTAGTTATGCGTTTTTTTTCTAGATGGGATTTAATGCCTCGACAAACCACCTCAACCTCGGGTAATTCAGGCATATTTACTCCTATAAATCAAACTTTCTCATAAAGTGTTCTATTAATCTGACATTTGCGTTTGTATATAAATTATATGAGACAGCCTAAATTTCTTATACTAACAAATACAAAAACTGGCGTAGTTGACTAAGCATCCCGAATTGTAGAGATTAGTATTATATTGATTCATTTTTTTCTTCGACGCCACCATACAATTACTCCACACAATAAGAAAAATAGTGGAAGAGCGATAAGAAAGCCACTAGCTATTATGGTCAAAGCAGACTTACTCAAGATCAAATTACTGTCAAGCGTGGTTCGAGGTTGGATAGTAATAAGGTTTTCATCGGAAACAAGCCAATTGATAAGATTGATACCGAAATCAATGTTACTACCATTACCTAAATAGCTATTAGCAATAAAATGCCCGCTACCAATCACTACGACATGTTGTTCTCGATCTTCCAGTGAGCGACTGAGTGCAGCGGCAATGCTTATCGGGCCTGCAACGTCATAAGCTTCATCAAAAGTGATATTGCCATCCAGTTTACCTGTTTCTACCCATCCATTTTGTGCAACTTCAACCAATGAGGTGCTACTCCATTTCTTGTTCTCATTTAGGCTTATCTGACGTGCAAAGGGAAAAACTGTTATGTTGTTAAAATTCCGTGTGATTGGATGGTGACCATAATTTGCACCTAAAGCGAACGTGATAGGAGCTTTTAGTTGTTGTGCCTGGGGGTCAATAACAATACCGGACGTAAGTGTTAAACCTAATTTCTCCGCTAATGGATATAATCCATGCAGTGGCTCTTGATCAATTAACCATAATAGGTTGCCACCGTCAGCAACGTAAGCAAGAATTTTATCGATTTCACCTTTTAGTAAATCTACCTGTGGTGAGGCAATAATAAGCACGCTTGTATTGGTTGGAATGTCCTGGGCAATAGCTAGATTTAGTGTATTAATTTTAAATCCCTTCTTAACCAATTGTTTTCCAAATTCACCTAAGTCATGATTAGCATGGCCATCGAGTTTACGTTCTCCATGACCACTAAGGTTCATTACCAGTTTTTCACCAGTGCGCAACAATCGTATCAGTAAATTTGTCAATTCCTGTTCATTGACTATAGTTAAATGTTCACTTCGGCCGTTGAAAGTTACTATCATTTCTCCATTAACCTTGATACCTGCTTCTTGAGTGATCTTAGGATATTCTGTGGGATCAATAAATGTGAACGTAAAGTCAGCTTTGATGTTTTGATAGAGTATAAGAAAATTGCTTATGATTTTCCGAATGTCCCCTAATCGTGCATCAAGAGCTGTGGCATAGATAGTTACTGTAACTGGACCTTCCATTTTCTCGAGGACTTCTATACTTGCTTGGCTTAAAGAGTTGCGTCCATTCTGACTGATATCCCACTGGGCATTGATCTCTTTTCCTAAGTAACCAAGAAATCCCACTAACAGCAATAGTAGGGCAATAATTAAACCATTTTGTATCAACAGTCGAATACGGAATTTTTTGTTTATCGTAATCACTAGTGTTTGTCTGTCTAAAATTCAACCACGTAAGCGTTCTCCATCTAGTTTTCGTATAGACAGCACTAAAAAGGTAAGTGTAAATAAAATGAAATATACAAGATCAGAGCTATCGATTATGCCGCGATTAAAATTTTCAAAATGCTTAAGGAGAGAAAAGAATCCCAAAAAACTGTTTATTTCATTCGCAGCAATATCAACTGCCCATAACAATAGTAAAGCGCCTAATGCACCCGCGGCAGCAATAGCTGGTTGAGCGGTTAGGCAAGAGATAAATAATCCTAGTGAAGCAAAACAAGCAGCTATTAGAAATACTCCAGTGGTGTTGCTCAGCAATAAACCAAAATCTAATGAGCTACCAGCTAACAGCGAAATTGATAAAGCTAAAACTAGACCAATTACTGTAGAGAAGAAAATCATTAGTCCTAGGAATTTACCTAATACGATATCAGTTATGGAAACCGGTGCTGAAAGGAGAAAGGTCATAGTATTATTATGACGTTCCTCAGCAATGAGTTTCATGGTCAGAAGTGGAGTAGCCATCATCAATACTACCGCAGCCATGGCAAAAACTGGTGCTGCAATGACTTCTGTAACCCCTGGCGGATTTGCGATTTGAATTAGTTGTGACTGTATTTCAAGAAAGGCATCGAGGCGACCAAGAAAGATCCATGCCAGAACTAGTTGCATAAGAGCAAGAAGTGTCCATGCTAGTGGTGAGGCAAATAGAGTTTTCAATTCTTTGTTAGCTATGATAAGAATCATATGTTTAAGTCTTTTTTTCAGGTGTTCTTTTTAGAGTAAGCTGCGAGAATATTTCTTCTAAATTTATCTTTTTTTGTTTTAGACTGATTATTGTATCGGTGAATACCATTTGTCCTTGATGCATGATCTGCACACGGTCACAGATGCTTTCAACCACTGTTAAGATATGAGTGGAAAGAACTACACTGTGACTCGTGCCTAGTTCACGTATTAGGAAAAGTATTTCCCGCATCTGGTTAGGGTCAAGTCCTACTGTTGGCTCGTCAAGGATAACTGCTTTAGGACTATGAATAATTGCTTGAGCAATTCCAACTCTTTGTTGATATCCTTTTGATAAGGAGCCAATTAGGTTTTTACCTACATCTATTAGACCACACTGTAGTTTGACTGCTTCAAGCGCAGACAGTAATTTATTGTTGTTGATTCGATGAAGTTTGGCGGCAAGTAGTAGATATTCGTTTACAGTTAATTCTCGGTATAGAGGTGGTGTTTCGGGAAGATATCCTATGTGTTTTTTTGCCCCAAGCGGGTCGTCTAGCAAATCTACACCACAAATTTTCACACTACCACTACTTGGAGCAAGATTGCCTGTAAGCATGCGCATGGTTGTAGACTTGCCGGCGCCATTAGGGCCAAGAAATCCTAGTACTTCACCATTATTTAGCTCCAGATTGACTCCCCGGACAGCTGTATAGGTGCCAAAATTTCGGCTTAGGTTACAGGCTGAGATGGTGAGCATAAAAATTTCTCATGTATAAGTACAATTTACGAACATCCGATATTGGCATATGAGACTATGCCCTTAGTTTATTTTGTTCCAGATAGGTCTTTTGGGGCTTCTAATGAGTCGTAATTACCATAAGTAAAAAATATTATTGAGAACAAATATGCTTATCGATAGTCTACTTGTGATGAGCGTAAAATATACCTAATATATAGGTTGTGATAAAGTCCACTTTTGTTTTTTTATAACTTTAATTTAGAAACCCTTGGATTTATTCATGAATTTTAAACTTCTTATTAGCTCATCGTTAATCTTTTGTCTTTCTGCCTGCGCTCAGAGTCCAGAAAGAAGTGTGGTTGACATCGATAAGCTGGAGGCGGGAGATAAGCTCGAGGACCAGAGCGAAATTGGGCAATTAGCATTACCTAAACAGGATTTGACTGCTTCCATGTTGTTTGATTTCTTGATGGGGGAAACAGCTCTTCAGCGTGGAGATACAGAAGTTGCTACTGAGAGTTATCTTAGGTTGGCAAAGACTACTCGAGATCCACGTGTCGCTCAGCGCGCAACCGAAGTTACCCTTCTTTCACGTAAACCAGTTCTAGCTCTTGCTGCGGCAACAATTTGGGCAGAATTAGATCCAAATTCGGTTGTTGCCCACCAAACTATTGCTGCGTTGTTGGCAAGCGCAGGTAGATTGGATGAAGCAAGACCCCACTTGGACAAATTATTAGCAGTAGAAGGAAATATCAGTAAATTTTTTATGCAGTTGAACAACTTATTGGCAAGAAATATTAATAAGACTGAGACGCTTGAGTTAGTGCAAGAGCTTGCTAAACCTTATCCCAAATTACCAGAAGCTCATTTTGCGGTGTCTCAGGCAGCATGGTTAGCAAACCAGTTTGACATTGCTCAGCAACAAATGAAACTAGTAATGACTTTGCGTCCGGATTGGGAGATGGCTGCGATTCATAATGGACGCATACTGCGGCGCATCTCCAAAACAAGTGCAATAGAGTTTTATGAGAACTATCTAGAGACTTATCCCAAAGCCAACAAAACACGAATTACTTTTGCTCGGATGCTGGTAGCTGATAAAAATTATATTAAGGCTCGCAGTCAGTTCAAACAACTTTTGGTACAAAGTCCAGAAAATGCAAATATAGCGCTAGCTGTAGGGTTATTGTCTATGGAGTTACAGGACTTTGATGCTGCTGAAGAAAATTTCAAGAAAGCGTTAGAGTTGGGCTATAAAGATTTTAATACGATTCGTTTTTATATAGCCAGAGTTTATGAGAAAACCCGACGTATTAATACTGCTATGGAATGGTATCGTTCGGTAGCCAGAGGTAATCAATTTCTTCCAGCGCAAGTTCGTTATGCATTGCTACTTTCGAAGAAAGGAAAAATGAGTGAGGCCCGAAAACACCTACAACAATTACCAGTTAAGAATGATCAACAACGCGCTTATCTGATAGTTACAGAGGCGGAGTTACTACGTGAGGCAGGAGCCCATCAGAAGGTGTTTTACGTACTTAGTAGTGGCTTAAAGAGACTACCTGATTATCCTGAATTGCTCTACGATCGTGCTATGGCGGCTGAAAAAATTGGCAAACTTGATATTTTGGAAAAAGATTTACGTAAACTGATTCAACTAAAACCAGATCATGCACATGCACATAATGCACTTGGCTATAGCTTTGCAGAACATAGTAACCGTTTACCAGAAGCGCTAGAATTGATTAAAAAAGCTATTAAACTTTCTCCTGAGGATCCATACATTATAGACAGTTTGGGTTGGGTACATTACCGAATGGGTAATCTTAACAAAGGTGTAATTTATCTTAAGCAGGCATTCGTGATTAAGCCTGATCCAGAAATTGCAGCCCATTTAGGTGAGGTTTTATGGATGCAGGGCACAAAAGAAGAAGCTAAGGAGATTTGGCGCTCTACCATCAAGAGCCATCCAGAAAATGAAGTGTTACTCAATACTATGAAGAGATTCATGCCTTAGTGTGATAACTGGAAAATGATAAATTATTATGGTGGGAGACACTATGTGTGTAAGGTGTGGGTGTCAGCATTTATTCGAAAAGGGCGTTCTTTTTTCCTCTATCAATCGATCTTTTGTGTATCTTCTTTACTTATCGGTTGTACCTCACTTGCTCCTAAAACTTCCTATGTAAAAACTTTCGTAATTGAGCCGGAAGCAAGAGCAGTTCAAGTTAATTTTGAAATTCTAGGTAGGATCTCAGCAAAAAAAGGCGAGAAAGGCTTTTCTGGTGGTTTGCGTTGGCGTCATACCAACACAGATGATGAGATTCATCTTCTTTCACCATTTGGACAAATTGTGGCACAAATTAGGCGTAATCAACATGTTGTTTACCTAAAAACCTCTGAGCAGAAGACTTACAGTGCTCCTGATGTAGAAAATTTGACTGAACAAATATTGGGATGGAGATTACCCCTTTTAGGTTTGCAATTCTGGGTACGTGGCGTGAACTCGCCTACAACAATATCGGAGATGGATAAAGATATAGACGGCCGTGTAGTGGCCATAAGGCAAGATGGATGGGAAGTGGAATATTCAACTTATTATCCATCACAATTAGCACAAGCAGCACGTCCCAGAACATTAGTTCTTAATCGTAATAACCTGAAAATTAAATTAGTAGTAGACAATTGGGAGACTAAGTTGCTAAATTCTAAATGAAAAAAGCTTTAATTTAATGATTAAATATTCGTATTCTGCTCCAGCTAAGCTCAATTTGTTTCTACATGTGGTCGGCCGTAGGAAGGACGGCTACCATCTACTTCAAACAGTTTTTCGTTTACTCAATTTTTCAGATCAGTTGAGTTTTATTTTAAGGGAAGATGGTGAGATTAAGTTACATACACCTATTTCTGGGGTACCAGAAGAGAAAGATTTATGTGTTCGCGCAGCAAGGTTGCTGCAGAAGGAAAGTAGAACACATTATGGTGTAGAACTATATTTGGAAAAACATATTCCAATAGGCGGTGGGCTTGGTGGTGGTAGTTCAGATGCGGCGACTACACTTTTAGCGCTAAATCGTCTGTGGGGTTTAGATTGGGAAAGGAAACAGTTAATGAAGTTGGGTCTTAGTTTGGGAGCAGACGTACCCGTGTTCATATTTGGAGAGAATGCTTTTGCTGAAGGGGTGGGTGAAAAGCTTCTGCCTATAATTTTGAAACCTGCTTGGTATCTAGTTTTGGTGCCACCTGTGAGCGTGCCAACTGCAGAGATTTTTTCCAGTAAAGAATTGACACGAAATACAATTCCAGTCAAAATACCGCCCTTTTCTATTGTGAATGGACATAATGATTTAGAATCGGTGGTATGTATGTCATATCCCGAAGTAGCTCGTCACCTTGAGTGGCTTAAACAGCTCAACAGCACAACGATGGCGGCAATGACTGGTTCCGGTGCTTGTGTGTTTGCTGAGTTTGTTACTGAGTCAGCAGCACGTATGGCACTTGAACAAGTTCCTATCGATATGAACGGTTTTGTTGTGCAGGGTTTGGATCGGCATCCTATGCAAGATTTTGCGAAACAGTAATTCGTAATTCTGGGGAGTCGCCAAGTGGTAAGGCACTGGGTTTTGATCCCAGCATTCGTAGGTTCGATCCCTACCTCCCCAGCCATATTTATAAAGGAATTAAAATTCAGGCTAGATTTAGAAATGATGTTGTAAGGAGTTATTTTTGTTACTCAGAACCTAGTCTATAGCTATGTCTTACGATAGCCTTATGGTTTTCACTGGAACAGCCAATCCTAAGCTGGCTCAGGATGTGGTGAGGCATCTTAACATCCATTTAGGACGTGCAACTGTCGATCGTTTTAGTGACAGTGAGATTATGGTTGAGATCCTTGAAAACGTACGCGGTAAGGATGTGTTTGTATTACAGTCTACTTGCATGCCTTCCAATGATAGTTTGATGGAAGTTTTGGTAATGGTGGACGCGTTAAAACGTGCTTCTGCTGGACGTATAACCGCAGCAATTCCATATTTTGGTTATGCGCGTCAGGACAGGAGGCCGCGTTCGGTAAGAGTGCCTATCACCGCAAAAGTTGTAGCGAATATGCTAACTACTGTTGGTATTGATAGATTGCTGACGATGGACTTACATTCCGATCAAATTCAAGGGTTCTTTGATATTTCAGTTGATAATATCTACGGTATGCCGATTTTACTAGGTGATGTATGGACGTGTGACTACAAGAATTTAGTAGTTGTTTCACCCGATGTTGGTGGAGTGGTACGGGCTAGGGAAATGGCAAAGCGTTTAGAATGTGATTTGGCAATAATAGACAAACGACGGCCAAAACCCAATGTGGCCAAAGTAATGAATATTATTGGTGAAGTTAAGGGACGAACATGCGTTATTATGGATGATATGGTGGATACTGCTAACACATTGTGTGAAGCAGCTAGAGTGTTGAAGGAAGAAGGTGCGCAAAGTGTGGTGGCTTACTGTACTCACCCAGTACTTTCGGGCGAAGCTGTGAAGCGTATTGAGAATTCTGAGCTAGATAAATTAGTAGTTACAGATACAATTCCTTTGCGTGAAGATGCGAAGGCTTGTATACGAATTCAACAATTGAGTGTGGCAAGTTTACTGGCAGAAACAATGTTAAGAATTAGTAATGAGGACTCAGTAAGTTCACTATTTATGGAATGAAAGTAGAAGATTTTATACTTGAGTTATCTGGTCGCGGATAATTTTATTTAGGAGAAGTAACATGCAAATCGAAATCAGCGCTAATAATCGAACGTTACATGGTAAGGGTGCGAACCGCCGTTTGCGCGTATGTGGGAAGCTCCCAGGAATCATTTATGGAGGAAAAAATCCAGCTCAAGCTATTGAACTTGACCACAATAGCATATATCACAAGATCAAGTTAGAGGCATTTCATGCTTCAATCTTGTCAATAAATTTAGAAGGGAAAAAAGAACAGGTATTATTACGTGATTTGCAGATGCATCCTTTTAAACCAAAGATTCTACATATTGATTTTCAGCGAATTGATAAGAATAAGGAGATACATACGAAGGTGCCGTTACACTTTGTTAATGCTGATATCTCGCCTGGAGTAAAAACTTCTGGTGGCATCGTCAGCCATGTACTCACCGAAATTGAGATATCCTGCTTGCCAAAAGATTTACCTGAATTTATTGAAGTCGATTTGACTGAGTTAGATGTTAATAATGCAGTACATTTGAGCAACCTAAAGTTGCCTGTTGGAGTAGAGATAACTTCATTTAAAGGGAATGAAGATGATTCGGCTGTTGCAACGATTGTGATTCCACGTGCCGTAGTTTCTGAAGAGGCCGCTACAGAAACAGTAGCTGCTGC
>JAHELA010000031.1:9852-12416 GCA_024644425.1 Nitrosomonadaceae bacterium | reverse complement strand
TGCGACTAAGTATCTTGATGGTCAAGGGAGGGTACTAGGAGGCGCAGTGCTTGGAAAGCGGGATCTAATAATGGAGAAAGGAGTATTTGGCTTTCTTCGAACTGCAGGGCCAACATTAAGTGCTTTCAATGCATGGGTGATTTTGAAGGGAATGGAAACCCTCAAAATTCGCATGGAAGCACATTCTGCAAACGCACTTGAAATTGCTCGTTGGCTTGAAGTGCAGCCTAATGTAACAAAAGTATATTATCCTGGCTTGCCTTCACATCCACAGTACAAACTTGCTAGAAGTCAGCAAAAAACTGGTGGTGGCATTGTTTCGTTTGAAGTGAAGGGCGGAAAAGAAGAGGCGTGGCAGGTTGTAGATTCCACTCGAATGATTTCAATCACTGCCAATCTTGGAGATACTAAAAGCACACTTACACATCCGGCTAGTACTACTCATTCCCGTATTAGTCAGGAAGAACGTAATGCGGCAGGTATTTCTGATGCACTTTTACGTATTGCAGTTGGATTGGAATCAGTAAAAGACATCAAAGCAGATTTAGCGAGAGGTTTAAAATAGAATACAGAAATATATAAGTTATTTTTCTGCACTACACATATTAATCAGTATGAAATTTTAAATTACTTCGGCTTTTTGAAGTACCACATCTTCTGATGGGACGTTCTGATGACCACCTCGATTGGTTGTTTCTACTTTTTTAATCTTATCCACAACATCTTTACCCTCAATTACTTTCCCAAAAACACAATAGCCAAATCCTTCAGAGGTGGGAGAAGTATGGTTAAGGAAACCATTATCGGCAACATTAATAAAAAATTGTGCAGATGCTGAATGCACATCAGATGTACGTGCCATTGCAACGGTATATGCTTCATTTTTAAGGCCATTAGCTGCTTCATTCTGGATTGGTTGACGAGCTTCCTTTTGCTTCATTCCAGGTTCAAACCCACCTCCTTGAATCATAAAATCATTAATTACTCGATGAAATATTGTATTGTCAAAATGCCCACTAGTTACATAGTCAATAAAATTCTGAACTGTAACTGGAGCTTTTTCACTATCGAGATCTATGGTAATTACTCCGTGATTGGTATGTAGTTTAATCATATGTATCCTTATTTCCCCGGTTGTATCTCTGTAGGTATAGATTTGGTAATTGGTTTGATTTCATTGATTACAACTGTCTCCTTAGGTACATCTTTCCTGAAAGGTTTGCTAGCTCCTGTAGGGGTCACAGAGATTTTTTTTACTATGTCCATGCCTTTAATAACTCTACCAAATACAGTATAACCGTAACCTCTAGGAGTGGGTGAAGTATAGTTTAGAAATTTGTTATTGCCTACGTTTATAAAGAATTGTGTCGTAGCTGAGTGTGGGTCTGAGGTACGTGCCATTGCAATTGTACCTATTTTGTTTTTAAGCCCATTGTTTGCTTCGTTTTCGATAGGTTTTTTAGTAGGTTTCTGTTGAAGTAATTTGTTGAATCCCCCCCCCTGAACCATGAACCCTGGAATGACACGATGAAAAATTGTATCTTTATAGTGGTTTTCCTTAACATAAGAAAGAAAGTTTCCAACAGTTATAGGCGCTTTATCAGGATAAAGTTCTATTACAATATTGCCGAAATTTGTTTGCATTTCAACCTGTGGGTTAGCAGCAAATGCTGAAGTGTAGAATAAAAATAATGAAACAATAAGTAGCTTATAGATATGCATAGGACCTTTATTGGAGACATGGTAATTTGTAGTTAGACTTTATATTGTAATGTATTTACGTGAATACTTGTTGTGTCTATTAACAGACAAATAATTGGTGTTTTTACTCATGCTATACTTCTTTAGTTTCTTAAAAAGTATGTCAGTTTTTAAAGGATAATCAAGATTTTACCAATAAGCTAGCCAAGCTCATAATTTAATAGATGTTGAAAATTTATAATTCGCTTACAAAGAGTAAACAGAACTTTGTTCCGATGACCCCGGGCAAGGTCAAGATATATGTATGTGGTATGACGGTATACGATTACTGCCACCTTGGTCATGCGCGTGTTATGGTTGTATTCGATATGGTTGTTCAATGGTTTAGGGCTAATGGCTTCGATGTTACTTATGTGCGCAACATTACTGATATTGATGACAAAATTATACGGCGTGCGCAGGAAAATAATGAATCTATTGCAACTCTAACAGATCGTTTCATACAAGCAATGGACGAAGACGCTACTGCACTTGGTGTTATGTCTCCTTCGCATGAGCCTCGTGCTACTCAATATGTAGCAAATATGGTTGCTATGATTCAAGTGCTGATAGATAAGAATATTGCCTATACCGCATCTAATGGTGATGTATATTATGCTGTAAGTAGATTTCCTAATTACGGGAAGTTATCCGGTAAGGTATCTGCAGACTTATATGCTGGAGAACGTGTTACCGTGGATCTGTATAAAAAAGATCCACTTGATTTTGTATTGTGGAAAGCAGCTAAGCCTGACGAGCCATGCTGGGATTCACCCTGGGGTAAGGGACGTCCTGGTTGGCACATCGAGTGTTCTGCGATGTGC
>JAHELA010000031.1:0-9752 GCA_024644425.1 Nitrosomonadaceae bacterium | reverse complement strand
GTATAAAAAAGATCCACTTGATTTTGTATTGTGGAAAGCAGCTAAGCCTGACGAGCCATGCTGGGATTCACCCTGGGGTAAGGGACGTCCTGGTTGGCACATCGAGTGTTCTGCGATGTGCAAACATTATCTTGGTGAACATTTTGATATACATGGTGGCGGAGAAGATTTGCAATTCCCTCATCATGAAAATGAGATCGCTCAAAGTGAGGCTGCACATGATCTTCCTTTCGTTAATTATTGGATGCACAATGGGTTTGTTCGTGTCGATGATGAAAAAATGTCTAAGTCGCTAGATAATTTTTTTACTGTTAGGGACGTATTAGCTCTTTATCAGCCGGAAGTTGTGAGGTTTTTTATCTTGCGTGTTCATTATCGTAGCCCTTTAAATTATTCTGGTAGACATTTAGAAGATGCTAAACATGCACTAGATCGACTTTATACAGCGTTGAGAGGAAGTGTGTCAGCTATAACGAAGACATCAATAGATAGGGATGATTCTCGTGCGCAACATTTTATGAAGGCTATGAACGACGACTTCAATACTCCTGAGGCTGTTGCAGTGCTATTTGATCTTGCTAACGAAGTTAATAAAACAGGAGAATTGAAAGATATTCTTTTACTTAAAGAGTTGGGAAGTCAGTTAGGATTATTACAACAAGATCCACGACAATATTTACAACACGAAGTTTCCATCAAAGATTCTACATATTCAGCAAGTAGTATTGAACAGATGATTCAACATCGTTTGGCAGCGCGTAAAACTGGTAATTATACTGAAGCTGACCGTATTCGTAAGGAACTTCTTGATGTTGGTATAACTTTAGAAGACAGCTCGAATGGCACAACATGGAGACGGAGCTAAATTTACTTTCTTAGAGACCATTTTCATGTCAACTTCATGGATAGATGGGACGTTATGAAAGTACACTTTAGATGGTATGTGAGGGTCATCTTACTTACTAAGTAGTTTTACTATAGTAAAAAAGGAAGCGCCATGAAAAATTCTTCAATTGAATTTAACGTGATAGTCCAATCATTAGCATTGGCGACTTTACTTCTTTTTGCCGTAGTTGGAACTATACAAGCTCGAGGCTATGGTTCTGGTAGTGGCGAAGGTGAGAATCATAATTTTTATATGCCAAAGGCAGAATCTAGGTTCTTTGCTATATATGATATCAATAGAGATGGTTTCCTTGGGTGGGATGAAGTAACAGCAATGGGAATGCCAATTAGGACCTTCGATCAAACAGATTCCAACAAAAACGGTAAATTGAGTAAGGATGAATTTGCTAAAATGTGGGCAAGACCTCCCAAGTAGCTATTAAAAAAATACTTTGGCAGAACAAGTTCTAAATCTAAGTGGCTACGATAAGCTCTCTAAGTACATAAGGTAATATGCCGCCATGCATGTAGTAGTCTACCTCAACTGGAGTATCTATCCGACATAGAAGCTCGACTTTGCGTTGCTTGCCATTTCTGTCATAAATTACCAGCGTTACATCTTGCTGCGGACTAATTTCTTTGATCCCTAAGATATCAAATCGTTCGAAGCCTTTGATACCTAGCGATTGTATGCTGTCCTTACCCTTGAATTGCAACGGTAATATTCCCATACCAACTAAATTACTACGATGTATGCGTTCGAAGCTTTTAGCAATTACAGCTTTGACGCCGAGTAGCTTGGTTCCCTTTGCTGCCCAATCGCGGCTTGATCCTGTTCCATATTCTTCCCCACCGAATACTATCGTTGGAATACCCTCCTTCATGTATTTTATTGCAGCATCATAAATATTCATTTGTATACTTTTAATTCTATCATTACTCTGATATAGAGTAACACCTCCTTCGCTGCCGGGCACCATCAAATTTTTAATACGTACATTAGCAAAAGTTCCACGTACCATTACATCATGGTTGCCTCGACGGGAGCCGTAACTGTTGAAATCAGTTTTAGATACATTGTTTGCAAGTAGGTATTTCCCAGCCGGAGAAGTGTCCTTAATGGCTCCAGCTGGGCTAATGTGATCAGTAGTTACCGAATCACCAAATATACCTAGTGAACGAGCACTAAAAATGTCACTATTTTCGCCTAATTGTTTGGGTTCAATACGAAAGTCTTGGAAGAAAGGTGGTTCGGCAATATAAGTAGATTTAGGCCAAGTATAAACCTGGCCGGTAGCCGATGATATGTTGTTCCATAGTAGATGGTCTTTAGTTAGATTACTGTATAGCTTCTGGAAGGTTTTAGCATTGGTTGCAAATTTCATCAACGTACTAATTTCCTCATTACTTGGCCAGACATCCCCGAGCCAAACGGGTTTTCCGTCTTTGCCAGTACCAAGTGGTTCAGTCATTAGATCTTTAAGTATGCTTCCTGCAATGGCATAAGCAACTACTAATGGAGGTGATGCAAGAAAGTTAGCATGTATGTTAGAGTGAATACGTGCCTCAAAGTTGCGGTTACCTGAGAGCACAGCTGCACATATCAGATCGTTTTCTATCACAGTTTTTTCTATGGGCTTCGAAAGTGGACCAGAGTTACCTATGCAAGTTGTACAGCCATAGCCGACAAGGTTAAAACCAAGTTCCTCTAGGTAATGCAGTAAGCCTGTAACTGTAAGATATTCTGTGACCACTCTGGAGCCAGGTGCAAGTGATGTTTTTATGTGTTTTTTTACTGTTAATCCTTTTTCAACAGCTTTCTTCGCTAGCAGTCCTGCAGCAATTAAAACGCCTGGATTAGAAGTATTTGTACAGGAGGTAATAGCGGCAATTAATACATCTCCATGGCCTATATCAATTGATTGAAAGGGGCTCTTACGTTGGTTACCCTCAATCTCAGTATGAGTAGGATAGCGTTGATTTAAAGCCGCACCTTTTTTGGCATATCCATTCTTTGAAATAGGTTTGATAAAAAGATCGGAGAATCTAGATTTGACATTACCGATTTCTATCCGATCCTGAGGATGTTTAGGTCCAGCCAAAGAAGGAGCAATCGAACTTAGGTCTAGATCTAATTCACAACTATAATCAATCTCACCTTTACATGGAATGCCATATAATTCTTGAGTTTTAAAATAGGACTGGAATATGGTTATTTCCTCGCTACTACGACCTGTATTTTTAAAGTACTCAATGGTGACATCGTCTACTGGAAAGAAGCCCATAGTTGCGCCGTATTCAGGAGCCATATTGGCAATGGTTGCTCGGTCCGGAAGTGTTAGAGACTTAGTGCCATCACCAAAAAATTCAACAAACTTACCTACGACTTGTGCTTTTCGTAGCATTTCAGTTATTGTTAATACAAGATCAGTTGCAGTAACTCCTTTTCGCAAATTACCTGTTAAATTTACACCTATAACATCTGGTGTAAGAAAATAAACAGGCTGTCCTAACATACCAGCTTCTGCCTCAATACCTCCTACACCCCAGCCTACGGACCCAATACTATTAATCATAGTGGTGTGTGAATCTGTTCCGACCAGTGTATCCGGGTATACTAAGCCATCTTTTAGATGGGTTCCACGGGCAAGATATTCTAAATTTACTTGGTGCACAATTCCTACTCCAGGCGGAATTACTTTAAACGTTTTGAAAGCTTGCATGCCCCATTTTATGAATTGATAGCGCTCATTATTGCGGCGAAATTCAATTTCCATATTGCGACGAAGTGCTTGCTTGTTACCAAAATGATCAACTTGGATAGAGTGATCAACCACCAAATCTACTGGCACACGCGGCTCAATAATTTCTGGATTCTTACCAATTTTCTTTGTTGCACTTCGCATTGCTGCTAAGTCTGCCAGTAATGGTATGCCTGTAAAGTCTTGTAAAACTATTCGTGCTACTACAAAGGGGATTTCTTCCGTCCGTGTGGTATTTGGATTCCATCTAGCTAGCTGTTCTACATGTGCCTTGGTAATTTTTTTATTATCAAAATTTCGTATAACTGACTCCAGTACAATACGTATACAAACTGGCAGCCGCGAAATTTTGTAAAAGCCTTTTTTTTCTAGCACGGGTAAGGAATAAAACTTTGCTTTCCCACCTCCGGGAAGTAAAAGTTCTTCCAGATTATCAAATTGATTGTGTAACATGTAAACTATATATAATTTTTTTAAAGCCTTAATGAGTAATTCTATTTGCCGAGCAAATGTTTTACAGATTCTCGTTCTTCCACCAGCTCTTCATAGGTTGCGCGCATCCTTTCCTTGCTAAAGCTACTTATTTCTAACCCTGGTACAATTTTATAGCTACCGTTCTTACAGATGACAGGGTGACTAAAAATTACGCCCTCAGGAATGGCATAGCTGCCATCCGAGGGTATACTCATAGATGTCCAGTCTCCTTCCTTTGTTCCAAAAACCCAATCATGAACGTGATCAATTGCGGCATTAGCGGCACTGGCAGCACTCGACAAACCCCGTGCTTTAATAATTGACATTCCTCGATCTTGAACAGTAGGTATAAAATTATTATTTACCCATTCAGAATCGTTAATGAGATCGCCGATCTTTTTACCATCTATTTCTGCATAACTTAAATCAGGGTATTGAGTGGAAGAATGATTTCCCCATACGACCATTTTTTTTATATTAGAGACTGGTTTAGCAAGCTTTAAAGCTAGTTGAGACAATGCACGATTATGATCCAGTCTCATCATTGCTGAAAAATTATTTGGACTTAATCCAGGGGCATTCTTCATGGTAATTAATGCATTAGTGTTAACAGGATTTCCTATTACTGTTACTTTCACATTGTGATTAGCTACTTCATCTAATGCTTTTCCCTGAGCAGTAAATATTTCACCATTATTTTTTAATAAGTCTTTACGCTCCATACCTTTGCCACGTGGCCGTGCCCCTACAAGCAATACAATGTTAGCATCTCGAAACACAATTTTAGGATCATCACTAGCTATTACTCTGACAAGTAGTGGAAATGCGCAATCTTCTAGTTCCATTACAACCCCATTGAGAGCAAGCTGTGATGTAGGTATGTCATGTAATTGCAAAATGATAGGCTGATCTTTGCCAAGCATATCGCCGTTAGCAATACGGAAAAGAAGACTGTAGCCAATTTGGCCAGAAGCGCCAGTAACTGCAACGCGAATGGGGGATTTCATTTTTTTTGCTCCCAATTTAAGTAGCTAATTTTGGAATTTCTTAATGATGCATTAGAAATTCTAATAGGGATTTTAAAAGACAGGTAAAATCGGAACACTAATTGTACGATAGAAAATCACCTCAATTCTATAATTGTTACATGATGTATAGATTTTATATAGGACCGGACTTATACAGAATTTCTTGCATATTATTGTATGTCTGTTGACCACGACTATAAAAACATTCTCTGCTGCTGTCAATTTATGTAGATTCAATTATTTTATAGAATTAATTTATTCTAAGCTGCTAAGATACTTGGGTTGAATCTACAAGTGTAACGGGCTAAACTCGCCACTGGTTTATATCTAGTTAGATAGCAGAGAACAAAAGAGAAAATTGCATAAAAAACGGCCTAAGCATCTTAATCTTATAGAAATCAAGTTGCCCTTACCCGCATTGATTTCAATACTTCACCGTGTGAGTGGAGTACTACTATTTTTCCCCGGAATTCCTATTTTATTATACAGCTTACAGATGATGCTGGGTTCACCACAAAGTTATATTGAATTTCATGTGTGTATAAATACTTTTATAGTTAAATGTGCGCTAGTAATATTTTTGTGGTTTTTTATGCACCATTTGTGTGCAGGTATACGTCATCTTGCACTGGATTTACATTATGGCATTGAGCTGGAACAAGCGCGTATGAGCAGTAGAATAGTATTTGTGGTCGGGATTGTTCTTACTGTATTAATTGGGGCGATGATATGGTAAGACGCATAGTAACTGGTGCTCATTACGGCCTGCTAGATTGGCTGGTGCAACGTATTACTGCAGTAGTGATGACAATCTACGTTCTTCTGATGGGGCTGATATTAATAGTTTCTGCTCCACATGACTATGTTGCATGGAAAGAACTATTTGCTAATCAGTGGATACGCATTTTCTCTCTCTTATTTTTTGTAAGTCTTTGTTGGCATGCTTGGATCGGGCTCCGTAATATTCTGATGGATTATGTCCATGAAACAGGTATTCGTTTAACTATTCAGGTGTTGGTTATTTTGTCATTACTGGTTTATGTCGTATGGGCTATCGAAATTATATGGAGCTAGTATGGCGATAACTAAAAGAAAATTTGATGTAGTTATTATAGGAGCAGGTGGTGCAGGTATGCGTGCAGCTTTACAATTGTCGGAAGCAGGGTTTAATGTTGCGGTATTGTCAAAGGTATTTCCTACTCGCTCACATACTGTTGCTGCCCAGGGAGGAATTGCAGCTTCACTTGGTAATGTTACAGAAGACAGCTGGCATTGGCATATGTACGACACGGTGAAAGGTTCTGATTATCTTGGAGATCAAGATGCGATTGAGTTTATGTGTCGTCAGGCTAGTGAAGTAGTATATGAATTAGAGCACTTTGGCATGCCATTTGATCGTTTGAAAAATGGTAAGATTTATCAGCGACCCTTTGGTGGTCAGTCTCAGAATTTTGGTGGGGCACAGGCTACGCGTTCTTGTGCAGCTGCAGACCGAACTGGACATGCTCTGTTACATACGCTATATCAACGAAATGTGAGCGCTAATACTCAGTTTTTTGTCGAGTGGATGGGGCTAGATCTGATTCGTGATGAACAAGGTGATGTGATTGGTGTGACGGCGCTAGAAATGGAAACTGGAGAGGTAGTAGCGTTACAGTCCAGAGCCGTTTTATTAGCTACCGGTGGCGGTGGGCGCGTATTTCAGGCCAGCACTAATGCTTTTATCAATACTGGTGATGGTCTTGGTATGGCAGCACGTAGTGGTATTCCTTTGGAGGATATGGAATTTTGGCAATTTCATCCTACAGGTGTATATGGTGCCGGAGTTCTTATAAGTGAAGCTGTACGTGGAGAGGGTGGATATTTAATAAATAAAGATGGCGAGCGTTTTATGGAACGCTATGCCCCTAACGCCAAGGATCTAGCTAGTCGTGATGTAGTTTCGCGTGCTTTGACCATGGAGATTAAAGAAGGACGTGGTTGTGGTGACTGCGCTGATCATCTACTACTTAAGCTAAATCATCTTGATGCAAATGTAATTAATATGCGCTTGCCAGGCATTCGTGAAATTGCAATCAAGTTCGCCCGGGTTGATCCGATCAATGAAGCAATTCCAGTCGTGCCTACTGCACATTACATGATGGGTGGTATTCCTACAAATTATTATGGACAAGTTGTAGTTCCATACAAAACAGGGCCAGAAGAGGTTGTACAGGGTTTATACGCAGTGGGTGAATGCGCATGTATTTCGGTGCATGGAGCAAATCGTCTAGGAACAAATTCTTTACTTGATATACTTGTATTTGGACGAGCTGCTGGTAGACAAATAATCGAAGACTTAAGCAAGAATCCGCATCATAAACAATTTCCTGCAAGCGCTACAGAAGAATCATTAGCACGACTTGCTCGTTTAGATAGCCAAAAAGATGGTGAGAATGTAGCTCAAGTTGGTGATATGTTACGTAAGACTATGCAGGTACATTGTGGTGTGTTTCGTTTTGCTGATATGTTAAAAGAGGGCGTGGATAAAATTAGTAAGATTGTAGAGCAATCACACCAAACTGAGATTAAGGATAAAAGCAGAGTATTTAATACAGCACGAATTGAGGCGCTAGAACTAGCCAATCTAACGGAAGTTGCACTTGCAACAATAGTGTCAGCAGAGGCCAGAAATGAGAGTCGCGGTGCTCATGCTCGGGATGACTATTCCAAACGAGATGATAACAAATGGCTCAAACACACTTTGTATTTCAGCGAGGATCGACGAATTGATTATAAGCCAGTAAAACTAAAACCTTTGACTGTAGAATCATTCCCTCCTAAGGAAAGGACTTACTAAAATGAGTAAAAAAGCGAGGAGACTTTGCATAAGATTGAAGAGTTATTTTTCTTTGTTATCTCAAGTATATCCTTTTTAAGCTGTATTAATTTTGGAGTAAGTAGATATGCGTTTTTCAATCTATCGATTTGACCCTGATAAAGACGTAAAGCCGTATATGCAAGAATTCGACATAATGCTCGAGCCGGCTGATAAAATGCTGCTTGACGCACTGATACGTATTAAGACTGTTGATGATAGCTTAAGTTTGAGACGATCTTGTCGAGAAGGGGTATGTGGGTCAGATGGAATGAATATAAACGGTCGCAATGGGTTAGCCTGTATTACACCGGTTTCTGAATTAAAAGAACCTGTAGTTTTACGACCCCTTCCAGGCCTGCCTGTAATACGAGATTTAATCGTAGATATGACTCAATTTTTTCAGCAGTATCACTCAATTAAACCTTATCTAATTAATAATGATCCACCACCAGAAACAGAGAGATTGCAATCTCCTGAAGAAAGAGCAGAGCTTGATGGCGTATATGAGTGCGTATTGTGTGCATGTTGTTCCACAGCATGCCCTTCATTTTGGTGGAACCCGGATAAATTTGTTGGTCCTGCAGGATTGTTGCAAGCATATCGTTTCCTCGCTGATAGTCGTGATCAAGCTGCTGCAGAGAGACTAGATAATCTTGAGGATCCATACCGATTGTTTCGTTGTCATTCTATTATGAACTGTGTTGATACATGTCCTAAGGAGTTGAATCCAACCAAGGCAATCAACAAGATAAAAGGCATGATGGTGAAAAGGACTGTATGAAAGAGTTTGATCGTGTTCGTTGGCGTTGTCGGCGTGGTATGTTAGAACTAGATATTGTTTTGCAGCGGTTTGTAGATAAACACTATATACAACTAAATGAGTGCGAATTGCAGCAATTTGAAGCGTTATTAGATCTTCCTGATAATGATTTGTGGGATATGATTGCTGAAAAAAAAGAAGTTAATGATATAAAGTTGCAGCCGGTGTTGCAACTCTTGCAAATAGATTGACAGATTTGTAAGAGTTTTGCGAATTAAAACAGTGGAGAAAAATATGGAAAAAAAAAGAATGGCTAAACTTGATTTAGGAAATAGTGATCAACTGGCCGAATTTCCAATTCTATCTGGGAGTATGGGGCCAGATGTGATAGACATTCGTACTTTACATGCGAAAAGCGGTATGTTTACTTATGATCCAGGCTTCCTTTCTACAGCTAGTAGCAGTTCTGAAATTACATTTATTGATGGAGATAAAGGAATTTTACTTTATCGAGGCTATCCAATTGAGCAATTGGCCGAGCATTGTGATTTTATGGAGGTGTGTTATTTATTGATTAATGGTGAATTACCTACTGAGGATCAAAAAAACTCATTTGTTAGCTCCATCAATAAACATACGATGGTACATGAGCAACTTGTTCGATTTTATGCTGGGTTTCGTCGTGATGCCCACCCAATGGCTGTTATGGTTGGAGTAGTTGGTGCTTTGTCGGCGTTTTATCACGAGGCGCTGGATATCTCCGATGCAACACACCGTGAGCTTTCAGCGTTTCATTTGATTGCAAAATTACCGAACATAACTGCAATGGCATATAAATATAATCTTGGCCATCCTTTCAACTACCCACGTAATTCTCTAAGCTATGCAGAAAATTTTATGCATATGATGTTTGCTGTTCCTGCTGAGGAGTACAAGCCAAACCCAGTACTGGCAAGGGCGCTAGATCGTATTTTGATCCTTCA